>DATBAA010000587.1:0-11595 GCA_036271755.1 Myxococcales bacterium
CGAGCAGCGCGTGCATGCTCTAGTGGTGGCGCAGTCGATCAATGGTGACGGCGTGCAGATCCTCGTCGAAGGCGGGCGCCTGACGCTGCGGCTGGGCGCGGCGCACTTCTTCGACCCGGCGTCCGCGGCCATCCGGCCCGAGGCGCTGCCTACATTGGATGCGCTCGCCAAGGAGATGGCCTCGTTCGGCCGCCCGCTGCGCATCGAGGGGCACACCGACGACACGCCCGTGTCGGGCCGCTATCGCAACAACTGGGAGCTGTCGGCCGCGCGGGCCGCGGCGGTGGCGAGCTTTCTCGAGGACAGCAAGGAAGTGAAGGGCGCGCTGCTCTCGGCCACGGGCTTCGGCTCGACCCGGCCTGTCGCCGCCAACGACACGCCCGAAGGCCGCGAAGCCAATCGCCGCCTGGAGATTGCCGCCGAGCTGAACGCGGCAGACCCGTTGAGCCTGGCCACGCGCTGACGGTTTCGTGGCGCTTCGGGTGCGTCAGGATCGCGTCGGTGGTTGCAGGTCGGTGACCGCCTCAGAGTGAAGCAGCTCGGGCACGGCGCTTGCTCTACGAACGCGCATGGCAACCGAAGAGAAGAAGCCGGCGGCAAGCGGTGGTGGTGGCGGGAGCAAGCTCCTTCCCGCGATGTTGGCCCTGAACAGCGTGCTCGTCGCCGGAGTGCTGGCGATGCTGGTGCTCAAGCCCGGCGGCGCCAAGACCGCCGCGGCTCCCGCCGAACACGCAGCCGAGAAGTCCGAAGGCGGCCACGGTTCGGAGAAGAAGGCCGAAGGCGAGAAAAAGCCCGAGGGCGAGCACGGCGAAAAGTCCGAGCACGACGAGAAGAAGGCCGAAGGTGAGAAGAAGGAGGGCGGCCACGGCTCCGAAGGTCACGCCGAAGCCGTCAACGCGCCCGCCGGCTCGCCTACGCTGAAACTGCCCGACTTCACCGTCCGCCTGCGCAACCCCGAGGCAGACCGCTACGCGCGCATCACCTTCGAGGTCCAGGTCGCGGGCGAGATCGACAAGACCAACGTCGAGACGCACCTGCCGCAAGTGCGCGACGCGTTCCTGTCGTACCTCTCCGACCGCACGCTGGAAGAGCTGCGCGGCAGCGAAGGCATCGAGAAGACCAAGCAAGCGCTGCTCGACCGCATGCCGCGCGTCGCGCCCGGCGCGAAGGTCCTGGCCATCTACGTCACGGACATGGTGGTCCAGTGAGCAACGCCGGCCTGAACCCGGCCGAAGTCAACGCGCTGCTCTCGGCCATCAATCAAGGGCAGGTCGTCCCCACCGGGACGCCGGGCAGCAGCAAGATCGCTCCGTACGATCTCACCAGCCAGGACCGCATCATCCGCGGGCAGATGCCCACGCTGGACGCCATCCACGAGCAGATCGCCGCGACGTTCGGCATCGGCCTCGCGGGCCGCACGCGCTTAGCGCTGCGCGTGGCCGCCTCGCCCGCGACCATGATGAAGTTCGTTGATCTCTCCGCCATGCTCGTGCCGCCCGCGGTCGTCTGCGTGCTGACGCTCGGGCCCGGCGTCGGTCACGCGCTGGTCATCTTCGAGCCCGGACTCGCCGAAGCCTTGCTGGCCGCGGCGCTGGGCGATCGCAAGGCGCAAGGCGAGAGCGGCCGGCAGGAGATGACCGCCGTCGAGCAGCTCGTGCTGCGCCGCCTGCTCGGAATTCTCACCGACGGCATGGCCCAGGCCTGGTCGCACGTCACGCCCTTCAAGCCCGAGGTGCTGCGCTTCGAGAACGACCCGCGCATGGCTTCGATCGCGCCGGGCAGCGAAGTGGCGGTGGTCTCCGGCTTCGAGATCACCGGCGGCCTGACGGGACGGTTGCAGCTGGTGCTGCCGTACGCGGCCATCGAGCCGGTGCGCGCGCGGCTCATCTCTCCGCCGCGCGTCAGCGGTGCGTCGGCGGGCCGCTTCTCCGAGGCGCTCGCCAGGGAAGTGTCGCAGGTCGAGGTGCAGATCCGCGGCGTGCTTGGCCGCGCAAATGCAAAGCTCTCTTCGCTGATGGAGCTCAAGGTCGGCGACGTGCTGGTGCTCGACGCGGAGGAGGGCGCTCCGCTGCCCATCTACGTGCAGGGCGTCCCCAAGCTGGTTGGCACTCCCAAGGTTTCAGCGGGCTCGATGGCGCTCGTCGTCGAAGGTCCGGTCGGTTCAACGCATCAGAGAAAGAAGGAACTCTAAGATGGACACCCCGCAGAACCTCTCGGCCGACGCCGGCGAGCCGAACGCGCGCAGGCTGGCGCTGCTCCTCGACGTGAACCTCGACATCAGCGTCGAGCTGGGCCGCTCGCGCATGTCGATCCAAGAGCTGCTCGGCCTTGGGCCCGGCTCGGTGATCGAGCTCGACAAGCTCGCGGGAGAGCCGCTGGACATCCTGGTGAATGACCGCCTGATCGCCCGCGGCGAGGCGGTGGTGATGAACGACAAGTTCGGCGTGCGCATCACCGACATCGTCAACCCGACCGAACGCGTGGCGAGGCTCCGATGATCATCCTCACTGCTCTTCTGGCCGTGCAGATCACCGCCGCCAGCGCGAAGCGCGACAACGCCGAGCTGACGGTGCGCATCGAAGCCGACGGCGCCGTCGACGCCGCCAAGGTGACCACCCGCCTCGAGGCGCGGCGCCTCGTGCTGCAAGTGCCGGCCACGCTGGACGCGCAGACGCGCCTGTTCCACGCGGATCACCGCTACATCCAGGCGAAGCGCGAAGGAGAGGGCGTCGAGCTCGAGGTGCCCATCGGCCCCAAGGTCAGCTGCTCAGGCGCCGTCTCGGTGGTGGCCATTGCGCAAGGCCTCGAGGCGTGGGTGACTTGCACGGAGGAGTCGGCGGAGGCAAAGGCCAACCAGACCGCGCCCATCGTCGCTACTATCGTCTCCGCCGAAGCCGCGAACACTCCAGTCGCCGCGAAGCCCGCCGCGGTCGCGACGCTCGCCGAGAAGCCTGTCGAAGCCGCTCCCGTACCGGCCGCGAAGACCGCCACGGCGAAGCCTGCCGTGCTGTTCGAGACCGCCGCACCGGCCCCGCAAGTGGACCTGCTGGCGGACAGCAAGAAGAGCACGCCCCTGGGCGCCATCGCCGGAGCGCTCGTCGTCGTCCTCCTCGGCGGCGCGGCGTACTTCCTGCGCAATCAGAAGAAGCGCAACACCAGCCGCATCGAGGTGCTGGAGACCGCAGCGCTGGGTCCCAAGCGTTCCCTGGTGCTGGCGCGCGTCGGCGGCAAGACGCTGCTGCTCGCCTCCAGCGAATCGGGCATCAGCATGCTGGAGACCGTCGGCGAATTCCCGCAAGAGTCTACCGATCCGCTCGAAGAGAACGAGCCCGCTCCGCAGCCCGCCATGCTCGCCAAGCTGCGCAAGTTCCAGCAGCCGAAGCTGGCCTCCGCCGCCGCCGATCCCTTCTCCAAGCTGAGCAAGTACCTGAAGCCCGCTGAAGCGGCTCCGCAGTTCGACGCCCTCTTTGCCGAGGAGCAAGAGGATCAGGAGCTGCGCATGAAGCTCGCCGCCGGCTACTCCGCGAGGGCCCGGTGAATCTCTTGGCCGTCGCCAACGACCCGGCCATGCAGCTGACCGTGGCCAGCGGCGGCTCGTCGGCGGTGAAGCTCTTCCTGCTGCTCACCGTCCTCTCGTTCGCCTCCGCCGCGCTGATGTCGATCACGTCGTTCACGCGCGTGATCATCGTCTTGAGCTTCCTGCGCCAGGGCCTGGGCGCGCCTACCGTGCCGCCCAACCAGGTGCTCATCGGCCTCGCGCTCGCCATCACCTGCTTCGTCATGGCGCCCACCGCGAATCGCGTCTACGCCGGCGCGCTGCAGCCCTACTTCGACGACAAGATCTCGCCCGGAGAGGCCATCGACCGCGCCTCCATTCCAGTGCGCGAGTTCCTGCTCAAGCAGACCCGCGGCGAGGATCTGCGGCTCTTCTACGAAGCCAGCGGCGCCCCGCGCCCGGCCAAGGCCGAGGAGATTCCGCTCACCATCTGCGTCCCGGCCTTCATGGTCAGCGAGCTGACGACCGCGTTTCGCATGGGCCTCTTCGTCTATTTGCCGCTGCTCTTCATCGATCTGCTCGTGAGCTCGGTCCTGATGTCGCTGGGCATGGCCATGATTCCGCCTTCGCTGGTGGCGCTGCCCTTGAAGCTCGGCGTGTTTCTCCTGGCGGACGGCTGGCACTCCATCGTCGCCTCGCTGTTGAGGTCCTTCTAAATGGACGTCGACATCCTCTTCCACCAGGGCCTGACGGTGCTGAGCCTGGTCGCGGCGCCGCTCCTGATCGCGCTCCTGGTGGTGGGCGTCATCACCGGCGTGCTGCAGTCGGCGACGCAGATCAACGACCCGGCGGTGGGCTTCCTGCCACGGCTCGCGGTCGCCGTGGCGGTCTGCTACGCGCTGGGCGGCTGGATGGTCCACAAGTTCGCCGAGCTCCTCTCGTACGGGCTCAACTTCGGCCGCTAGATGGAAGCGCTGCTCCCGCAGGCCTTCGGCTACCTCCTGGTGATCTTCCGCTGCGGCGGATTGATGGTGGCCGCGCCCATCTTGGGAGCAGCGACGATTCCGAAGCGCATCCGCATGGGCATGGCGGTGTTCTTCGCCATGGCCGCGTGGGCCGCGTCCGGCTCGCATGCGGTGCGGCTGCCGCGTGACATTCTCGAGCTCGCCTCCGCCGGAGTCGCCGAGACCCTGGTTGGCCTCTGCGCCGGCTTCGCCGCGAAAGTGGCGCTCGACGCCGCATCCATGGCGGGCACGCTCGCGGGCGTCGGCATGGGCATCGGCTACGGCACCATCATCGACCCGAACTCCGGAGCGGAGGCGCCGGTGCTCGGAAACCTCTTCTCCGCGCTGGCGCTGGGCGCGGCGGTCTCGCTGGGCATCCACCGCGAGGCCATCCTCTGGCTCGCGCACTCGGTGCGGGAGTCGCCGGTGAGCGGCCACTTCGACGTCCGCGAGCTGGCGGTGCACATGATCCGCGCCTGCACCGACGGCGCCGCGCTGGGCATCCGCCTGGGCTTGCCCTTCCTGGGCGCGGTCGGCCTGGGCCACGCGAGCCTGGGCATCATCGGCCGCACCACGCCGCAGATCAGCCTGCAGTCCATCGGCTTCACCGTGGCCATCTTCTGCGGCGGCGGCGCGCTCTGGTACTTCGCGCCGCACGCGGCCCACATCGCGGCAGGCGCGGCGGTTGCAACCCTGCAGCGGTAGTGGCCGACGAGAACGACAACAAAACAGAGCAAGCGAGCGAAAAACGGCTTCGCGATGCTCATGAAAAAGGCGAGGTGCCGGTTGGCCGCGACGCGGTCATGGCGGCCTCGCTCGCGGCCACGGCCTACGCGCTGCAGTCGGCGGCGCCGCGCATCCGCGACGGCTTCACGCTGCTCTTCCAGCACTGCTTCGAGCACGTCCACGAGACGCCGTTCCACGACCTTCTCATCTACGCCGTGCAGCCGCTGGGGCTCGGGCTCACGTGCTGCGCCGCGGGCCCGCTGGCGGCCATCGCGCTCACCTTCGCGCAGACCAGCGGCGGCTTCTGGCTGGAGAAGTCGCTGCCCGACTTCGAGCGGCTCTTTTCGGTCAGCCGCCTGACGCGGCTCTTCTCGCTCGAGTTCCTGGCCGACCTGTCCCTGTCGCTCATCAAGGTCGCGGCGCTGGGCGCGGTCATGTTCGTGTCGTTGCGCGACGGCTTTCTGGCTTTCGGCGGCCTCTTCGGCAAGGCGCCCGGCGACTTGCTGGCGGGAATCTTCGCGCCGCTGGCCCAATCGTGCGGCCGCATCCTGCTCACCGTCTGCGTCCTCGCGGGCATGGACCTTGCGATGACTCGCTACCGGTTCAGCCAGAGGATGCGGATGTCGAAGGACGAGCAGCGCCGCGAGCACAAAGACGATGAAGGCGACCCCATGATCAAGGGCCGCCGCAGGCGCAAGCATCGCGAGCTGGCCAAGGCCCGCGCGCGCATCGAAGTGCCCCGCGCCGACGCGCTGCTGGTGAATCCGACCCACGTCGCCATCGCGCTCCGCTACCGCCGCAGCGAGGACAAGGCTCCGCGCGTCACCGCCAAGGGCAAAGGTCAGCTCGCCGAGATCATGCGCGACCTGGCGCGCTCGAACGGCATTCCCATCGTCGAGGACATTCCGCTCGCGCGCTTGCTGCACCGCAAGGTGAAGACCGGCGGCTTCGTTCCGGCCGACACGTACAAGGCCGTCGCCGCCATCCTCGCCTTCGTCTACCGCGTCACCAAGAGGACGGCGTCATGAGCGCGGCCGCCAAGCCCTCCGCCATGGGCGAGACCATTTTGGCCATCGCGGTGCTGGGCATCATGGGCATCCTGCTCGTGCCGCTGCCGGCGGTGGTGCTCGATCTCTTTCTCGCCGTCAGCGTCAGCATCGCGGTGCTGATGCTGCTGGTCGCGCTGGGCCTGAAGAAGCCGCTCGATTTTTCCGTCTTCCCCTCGCTGCTCCTCATCACCACGCTCTTCCGGCTCGGCCTGGAAGTGGCCACCACGCGCCTCATCCTGCTGCACGGCAGCGAAGGCCCGCAGGCGGCCGGACACTTGATCGAAGCCTTCGGACGCTTCGCGGTGGGCGGCTCGCTCATCGTCGGCGCGGTCATCTTTCTCATCTTGCTGGTGGTGAACTTCGCGGTCATCACCAAGGGCTCGGGCCGCGTCTCGGAAGTGGCGGCGCGCTTCACCCTGGACGCGCTGCCCGGCAAGCAGATGGCCATCGACGCCGATCTCGCGGCCGGCATCATCGACGACGCGGCCGCCAAGGCGCGCCGCGCCGCGCTCGCGGAAGAGACCGAATTCTTCGGCGCCATGGACGGCGCCTCCAAGTTCGTCCGCGGCGACGCCATGGCCGGCATCGCCATCACCGCCATCAACATCGTCGGCGGCTTGATGGCGGGCCTGCTGCGCGATCACCTTTCGCTCAGCCAGGCCGCCGAGACGTACACGCTGCTCACCATCGGCGACGGCCTCGTCTCGCAGATGCCCGCGCTGCTCGTCTCCACCGCGGCCGGCATCGTGGTCACCCGCGCCGGCGCCGGCTCCGATCTGGCTTCGCAGATGGGCACGCAGATCCTCGGCCAGCCGCGGGTCTTGAAGAGCGCCTCGGTGGTGATGGTGCTGCTCGGTCTCTTGCCCGGCATGCCGCTCCTGGTCTTTCTCGGCCTGGCCGGCGGCACCTTCGCGCTCTCGCGGCGCGCGGCCAGGAAGAGCCTGCTGCCGCAGCTGGACGCCAAGAAGGACTCCGCCAAGGACGCGACCAAACCCGAGCGCATGACCGACCTGCTCGCGCTCGACGCGCTCGAGTTGGAGGTCGGCTTCGGACTCTTGCCGCTCATTGATCTGGCCAAGAACGGCGAGCTGCCGGGCCGCGTGACGGCGCTGCGCAAGCAGATGGCGACGGACCTGGGCATCGTGCTGCCCTCGGTCCACCTGCGCGACAACCTGCGCCTCGAGCCCAACGAATACCGGGTGCGGCTGCGCGGCATGGAGATCGCCCGCGGCGTCGCGCACGCCGACAAGCTCATGGCGTTGGACCCTTCGGGCAAGGCGCCGCAAGTCGCGGGCATTCCGGCAAAGGAGCCCGCCTTCGGCCTGGCCGCGGCCTGGATCTCCTTGTCCGAGAAGCCGCGCGCCGAAAGTCTGGGTCTCACACTCGTGGACCCAGCGTCAGTGATCACCACACACCTGTCAGAATTGTGGCGCAAGAGCGCACACGAGCTGGTGGGCCGTCAGGAAGTTCAGGAGCTGCTCGCGGCCATCGGCAAGGAAGCGCCGAAGCTGGTCGAGGACGTCGTCCCGGGAACCATCACGCTCGGCGAGTTGGTGCGAGTCATTCGCGGGCTGCTGCGCGAGGGCGTGTCGGTGCGAGACCTACGCACGGTCCTGGAGGCTGTCGCGGATGCGGCGCCGCGCAGCAAGGACACGAACTTCCTCATTGAACAGACCCGCAAGCGGCTGGCGCGGCAGATCACCATGCGCGTGTCGGACGGCACAGGCGTGGTCAGGCCCATGACGCTGGACCGCCCGACCGAGGACGTGCTGCGCCAGAGCCTGGGCGTCTCGGACGGCGAGCCGACGCTGTCGCCCGAGATCGAAACCGCCCGCAAATTGGTGAACGCGCTGCAGCAAAAGGCTTCGGCATTGAGTTCGCAAGGACACCCAGTCGTGCTCCTTGCCCCGCCAGATTTGCGTCGCCCCCTCTTCGACTTTGCCTCGCGATTCGTCGCTGACCTTTCGGTCATCGCCGCCCGCGAGCTGGTCCCCGGCACCAACGTCGAGCCGGGCGGAACCGTTTCGCTGTGACGCACCCCATGGAGAAGCAAATGAATGCAACCGTCCGCACTTTCCGCGCTCGCGACTCGCGCACCGCCCTGGCCCTGGTCAAGGCAGCGCTCGGCCCCGAGGCGATGATCCTCTCGATGCGCGAGGTCGGGGGCCTCTTGCGCGAGCCGCAGATCGAGATGACCGCCGCGCTCTCGGTGCCGGAGGAGCAGCCCAAGCAGCCGGCCCTCGCAGCCGCGCCGCCCGCGGTTCCGCGCGACACCGAGCTGCTCGAGCAGCTGCGCGTGCTCCGTCACGCTCTCGAGGATGCCCGGCAGCGCTTCTCGGGAGAGCGCGAGCACGAGAAGCCGCGCCTCAATACGCAGCAGCAGCGGCTCATCGAAGTGGGCGCCGAGCCGTCGGTGGCCAAGTCGATCGCCTCCAACGTGAAGCAGGGCGGGCAGCTGGCCCAGGCCATCGCCGCGCGGCTGGAGACGGTGCGGCCGCCGTGGATGCCGGGGCGCCGCAAGATCATCGCGCTCGTCGGTCCTCCCGGCGTGGGCAAGACCACCACCATTGCCAAGATGGCGGCGCGCGCGGCGCTCACCGAATCGAAGCCCGGCGTCGCGCTGATCACCGTCGACACCTGGCGCATCGGCGCCCGCGAGCACCTGGCGCGCTATGCGGAAATTCTCGGCCTCGATCTCACCGCCGCCGCCAGCGGCGCCGAGCTGGCCGCGCAGGTGAAGGCTGCCTCCGGCGCGGGTCTCGTCCTCATCGACACCGCGGGCCGCTCCGACGCCGAAGCCGTGGCGCGCCAGGCGCAGCTGCTCCGCGCCGTGCCGGGCATCGAGCTGCACCTCGCCTTGAGCGCCTCGATGGGCTGGCAGCAGCTCGCCGAGTCCGCGCACGCCTGGCGCGACCTGGGCCCCGACCGCGTCATCCTGACCCGCATGGACGAAGCGGTGACGCCGGCCGCGACCTTGTCGGCGCTGCTGCGGCTGCGGCTGCCCATCTCCTGCTTCACCGACGGACAGCGCGTCCCCGAAGACCTGCAGCCGGCCGATGCGCTGCGCCTCGCGAACCTCATGCTCGAACAGCACGCCCGCCACCAGGAGAACTCCCTTGAGCTCGTTTGATTCGCCCAACGATCAGGCCAGCGGCCTGCGCCAGATGGTGCAGTCGCCGAAGAAGAAGAAGCCGCTGCGGGTCATCGCCGTGACCAGCGGCAAGGGCGGCGTCGGCAAGACCAACCTCACCGCCAACCTCGCCATCGTCGCGGCGCGCGCGGGCCGGCGCGTGCTGATCATCGACGCGGACCTGGGCCTCGCCAACACCGAGATCATCCTGGGCGTGCAGCCGCACCACCACATCGGCGAGCTCTGCGACGGCATCCGCACGCTCTCGGAAGTGCTCACGCCCGCGCCGCACGGCATCTCGCTGCTCTCCGCCGGCGGACGCTTGAACAACCTGGGCAGCGAGCAGCAGCTGCGCCTGCTCACCGAACTGGAAGAGATGGAGAACCGCTTCGACTTCGTGCTCATCGACTCGGGCGCGGGGCTGGGCGCGGACGTGCGCTTCTTCGTCGGCGCGGCGCAAGAGGCCATCCTCGTGGTCTCTCCTGAGCCGACTTCGCTGGCCGACGCCTACGCGGCGGTGAAGACGCTCTCCTCGCAAGTCACCCGCTTCCACGTGGTCGTCAATCCGGCCGCGGATGATTCTGCGGCGCGCGGCGTCTTCGACAAGCTCACGCAGGTCACCGGCAAGTTCTTGAAGGCCGAGGTCGGCTACCTGGGCTGCATTCCCCACGACCACAACCTGAAGCGCGCCGTCATGTGGCAGCGCCCGCTGGTCGATCTTTTTCCGAGTTCCCCCGCCAGCGAAGCGGTGCGGACGCTCTACCATCAACTTGAATGGCGGGGACCGCAGGCCGCGCCACATGGGGGACTCAAGTTCCTCTGGCAGCAACTCCTGCGCGATTCGATGGAGACGAAGCGATGATCGCCATGCAGAAGGCATATGAAGCGTATCGGCCCGAGCCGCTCTCGGACGGCGAAGTGGTCTCGAAGTACGCCCACCTGGTGGATCGCCTGGCACGGCAGATCTCCGCGCGCGTCGGCTCGCGGGAGATCCAGGACGACCTCTGGTCGGTGGGCGCGCTCGGGCTGGTCGACGCCGCGCGCCGCTTCGATCCGTCGCGGGGCATCAAGTTCGAGACCTTCGCGCAGCACCGCATCCGCGGCGCCATGCTCGACGAGCTCCGGCAGATGGATCACCTGCCGCGCCGCCTGCGGACCGCCGCGGAGAAGGTTTCGGCCGAGCGGCGCAAGCTGTCTGCGTCCCTGGGCCGGCAGGCGACCACGGAAGAAGTCGCCAAGTCGCTGGGGATGCCCATCGACGAGCTGCAAGAGCTCGAGAGCTTGTCGCAGCCTTTGCTGACCTTCGACTCGCCCGAGGCGGGCGCGCTGGAGCCGGTGGCCGCTGACGGGCCGTCGCCGATGGAGTCGGCGATGAAGAACCAGCTCTCCGCGCGGCTCGCCGAAGCGGTGCACACCCTGACGGACCGGCAGCGCCAGGTCGTCGGCCTCTACTATGTGGAGGGCCTCACCTATCGTGAGATCGCGAAGGTGCTGGGCGTGAGCGAGCCGCGCATCTGCCAGATCCACGGCGACGCCGTGAAGGCGCTCCGCCTCACCCTCGAGGAGCAGCCCGAATAGCAGCCCTACAAATGGGACCGGCCGATCGCACGGTCCCGATGGCTGCGGATGCTGCAGGCGGGCACTGCGGAACCTGCAGGTCCCGCGCATGAAATGGCTCCGATCGGGCTGAATCGGGGTTTTACGCGTTGGCACCGGCGTTGCTCTTTGGGTCTGGCAGCAGTTCAACCCAAAGGAGATCGCCATGAAACTCAACCTGAAACTCTTCATCGCAGGCGCCGCGGCTTTGCTCGGTTCCACGGCGGCCCTGGCGCAGCAGGCCCCGGACAACTCGGCGCCCCAGGAGCAGCACCAGTTCCGCCACCACCGCCGGCACGGCTTCATGGGCCCGAAGATGGTCGAGAAGCTGGGCCTGAGCTCCGCGCAGCAAACGCAGCTCGCGAGCCTCAAGACCAACCTCAAGGCCGAGATCCAGCCGGTGCGCACGGTCATGAAGGCAAAGCATGCCGAGCTGAAGGCGCTGTGGAGCGCGCCCAACAAGGACCGCAACGCCATCATCGCCAAGGAAGTGGAGATCGATCAGCAGAAGGGCATCATCCGCACGGCGATGGTGGACTTCCGCATCGCGTTCGGCGACCTGCTGACGCCGCAGCAGAAGGCGATGCTCACCCA
>DATBAA010000588.1:0-7391 GCA_036271755.1 Myxococcales bacterium
CCACAAGAGCACCGCGGCCATCACCGCATAGACGACCGCGCTGGAGAAGCTGGGCAGCAAGACCTTGCCGAAGGTATCCGCGAGCCCGACCAGCAAGGCGCCCACGAACGCCCCTTTGATGGAGCCGATGCCGCCAATGACCACCACCACGAACGAGAGGATGAGCACGCCTTCGCCCATGCCCGGGTAGACGGTGGTCAGCGGCGCGGCCAGCATGCCCGCGAAGGCCGCCAGCGCGACCCCGGCGCTGAACAAGACGGAGAAGAGCCTGCGCACGTCGATGCCCAACGCTTCGATCATCTCCGGATTGGTCGCACCCGCCCGCACGCGCATGCCGAAGCGGGTGCCGAGAATGACCTGGCGCATTCCCAGCGCGACGAGCAGGCAAGCCGCGGCGGTGACGATGCGCCAGAGGGGAAACGATTGCAGCTCTCCCAATTGGACGCTGCCGGCCAGCGGCGCCTGGACGCCGTGAACCTCGTTGCCGAAGAGCGTCCGCTGGAGCTCATTGAAAAGCAGCATCAACCCATAAGTAAAGAGCACCTGCGATAAGTGGTCGCGCAAGTAGAGCCGCGAGATGGCGAATTTCTCCACTGCAAATCCCAGCAAAGCCATCGCCGGCAAGCCGACCAGCACCGCGAGCAGAAGGCTGCCGGTGCGCTCGGAGATCCACCAGGCCAGATAAGCGCCCAGCATATAAAAGGAGCCGTGCGCGAAGTTGAGCACGCCGAGGACGCCAAAGACCAGCGTCAGGCCGCTGGCGACCAGGAAGAGCAGCAGGCCATATTCGACTCCGTTGATGAGCTGCAGGGCAAAGAGCGAAAGGCTCATTTGACCATCGCGCAGCCCACCGCCGGATCCTCGGCGTCTTTCAGCGCAATGCCGGTCAGCACCTGCTTGCCGCCCTTCACTTCCCGCAAATAGATGTCCTGGATGGGGTTGTGCGCCTTCGAGAAGCGGAAGGGTCCGCGCGGGCTGTCGATCTTCGCGGTCTCCAGCGCGGCGATCAGCTCTTTCTGCGCGCCGGTATCTCCCTGGACCTTGTCCAGCGCGGCCGCCAGCAGATTCACCGTGTCGTAACCCGCCACCGCATAGACGTCTGCTTCCCGCGAAGTGGCCTTCTTGAAGGCCTCGCGGAACTTCCGGTTGGCCGGCGTCGCCAGGTCGTCCGCATAGTGCAGCGTGGTCTTGATTCCCTCTGCCGCCGGGCCTTGCGCGGCGAGCACGCCTTCGGTGAGAAAGCCGCTGCCATATAACGGAATCTTCGCGTTCAGCCCCGCCGCCGCATAGTCCTTCACCAGCTTCGCCGCGCCCGCTCCGGCGAAGAAGACGAAGACGGCGTCGGGCTTCAAGGAAGCAATCTCGGAGAGATTGGCCTGGAACTCCGTGGTCGGAAACGGCACCGCGATCTCCTTGACGATGGTGCCGCCGCCCTTGGCAAACCCCTCTTTGAACGCCGCCATCGACTCCTGGCCGAAGCTGTAGTTCCAGAAGAGCAGCACGACCTTCTTGTGCCCCGCCTTCAGCATCACGTCCGCGCAAGGATAGGAGGTCTGCCAATTGGAGAACGAGGTGCGGAAGATGTGCGGCGCGCACAATTTGCCCGTCGCGGCCTGTGCGCCCGCGTTGGTGATGAGCGTCAGCGTCTTCTCCTGCTGGACGATCTGCAGCATCGCCATGGCCACGCCCGAATGGACCGGACCGGTGAGGATGTCCACGTTTGCGCCGGAGATGAGCTTGTTGACGTTGGCGGGAGCCTTGGCCGGATCGGACTCGTCGTCGACCGCCACCCATTCAATCTCGCGGCCGCCCAGCTTGTCGCCGTGCTCTTTCGCCGCCAGCTTCATGGCGTCGGTGATGTTGTTTCCCAGGGCCGCATAGGTTCCCGAATAGGGAAGCAGCAATCCAACCTTGATCCTGGCCTTGCTGGCCGCGAGCCCGCGGCGGCTCAAGAGTGCGGCAGCGGCGGCGGCGCTTCCCGCCGTAAGAAGTGCGCGGCGGGAAATGGGCGAGGACATCGAAGCCTCCGGTTGGAAAGAGGCGCCGACTCTATCCCCAGCGCGCGTGCTTTAGAAGGTTCCTTCTGTTTGATTTTGCGCTCAGCCAGGCTGCCCGGATCCAATCGTTGCTGAAAGGTTTCTCGTCCGCGCCTAGACTGCCGGTTTCCTTGAAGAAGGAGGCTACTTTGCGAAACGTACTTCTGACTCTGCTCTGCGTTGGCTGCATGACCACCTCGTCGCACGAGAAGGCGATGGCGGACCTGGAGAAGCAACGCCAGGACGACGTGGCCGCGGCGAAGGCGCAAGACGACAGCGACAAGGCCAAGGCCGAAGCCCAGGCCAAGGACTACCAGGCGAAGCTCGCCGCCACCCAGAAGCAGCTCGATGACTTGAACAAGCTGCTCGCCGGCACCACCGCCGACAAGGACAAGCTCGACAAGCTGATGCAGGCCACCAGCGCCCAGCTCGATGAGCTGGGCAAGCAGAAGGCCGCTGCCGACGCCCGCGCCGCCACCTATCGCTCGCTGACCGAGCAGCTGCGCTCGATGATAGACGCCGGCCAGCTGTCGGTGAAGATCCGCAAGGGCCGCATGCTCATCTCGCTGCCCAACGACGTGCTCTTCGATTCGGGCAGCGCGGTGTTGAAGAAGGCCGGACAGGACGCGGTGGCAGGCGTCGCGCAGGCGCTCTCGGGCCTTGCCGACCGTCAGTTCCTGGTGGCCGGACACACCGACGACAAGCCCATCCACACCGCGCGCTTTCCCTCCAACTGGGAGCTCTCGACGGCGCGCGCGGTGGTGGTCACCCGGGCTTTGGCCGCAGCCAACATGAAGCCCGATTCACTGGGCGCGGTAGGGTATGGCGAGTTCGATCCTATCGCACCCAACGACACGCCGGAGCATCGCGCAGCCAACCGGCGGATTGAAATCCAGCTCCAGCCCAATCTCAGCGAGCTGCCTTCCCTGGACAACATCGACAATCAGCCTGTTCAGAAATGAGCGAGAGCGAGCGCACGGCCGGGCGGATGGTTAGGTTTACAAGCAGAGCCTCTGCTCGAGGAGTGAGTTGATGCTGCCGATGCAAGTGTTGCAGTGCGTTCGCAAAGGTTTCGCGCTCACCTCGCCGGCGCGCATCGAGCTGATGCGCGGCTGCGTGGATCTGGACGTCATCGAAGAGAGCTGGGTGCCGCGCTGGGCGGTGGAGGCGTCGGTCTCGCTGGAGAACCTGGGCTATGGCCCGCAGCAGATCGGCGAGCTCTTCGCCCAGGGCCGCCAACGGGTCATGGCCGAGCTGACGGCCCTGGCCCAGACGGGAAAGATCGCCCGCACGGTCGAGCCGCGCCATGCGTACGAGCAGACCTCCATCGATCAACCGACCGCGCTGGCGCTGACCGCGGCGCTGGCAGATCACCGCGTCGCTTGCCCTATCTGTCTCGTTCAGCAGCAATGCCTCGATGCCGATCTCCTGGAAGAAGAGATGGAGGCGCTCTTCCCGCAGGAGCGCCGCCGCCACCGCCGTCCCGCCTGATCACCGGGGCTTGAGGCAGGTGGTGATGGGCCGGCGCTTGCGAGGCGCGCGGCGGGCCGACAGCCGCGGGACGCTCTTCGGAGAGGCCTCGGGCGCCGTCTGCTGCAGCTGACGCATGAGCAGGATCTGCTGCTCGCTGGCCAGCACTTGAAGGGTCTGCGTCAGCTGCGGGTCTGATTGCGGCGGCTGCGCCGGCGGGCAACTCACCGGCCGCGAAGCCAGCGAAGCCTTGAGCCCCGCCGCGTCCAATTCAGAGCTGCGCAGATCGGCGCGCGCGGAGGCCGCCTCGGCGCGCACCGCCCGATAGTGATGAATGCCAACTCCCAGCGCGGTGGCTGCCATCACCGCGTTGGCGCTCACCAGCCCCAAGACCCATTTCACCCGCAGGTTCTGCGTCATCCCGCCACCCCTCGCCCGCTGGAAGGATGCGCATTTCGGTTGAATCGCGGAACATTCAGCAGTGATCAATCGATCAAATAGTTTGATCACTATCGATCACTTTGATTGCCCATTGCCGTTTCGGCCCGCCGTGAAGATGACTGCGGCTTGCTCGCGCTCCTCTCCCTGCTGGCGGCCGCCGAGGTGACCGCCGTCGATGTCAAAGTTTCTGGCATTGGCTTCACCAGCGAATCCGCCATTCGCCGCTTCCTCGAGACCCGCCCCGGAGAGCCGCTCGACGCGGACACGCTCGCGGACGATCTGCGCCGCCTGCGGACGCTCGGCATTCTCTACGACGTGAGCGGAACGGCCGAAGGCACGCGCGTGGAAATCAGCGCCAAGGATCGCTGGTCGCTGGTTCCCTTCGTCGGTTTGCGGCGCGGCGGCGGACGCACGCTGGCGAGGTTCGGCATCTCCGATCACAACGTCGCGGGCCAGCTCGCCACCGCCTATGCCGAGCTGAGCAGCAACACCGACGTGCCCTTCGTGCAAGGCGGCTCGTACGGCAGCTTCGTCTACTTCGAGGTGCCGCGGCTCTTCGGCACCGGACTCAAGCCCGGCTTCTATTGGACGCGCGAGTTCATCGACTACGCCAACTTCGGCACCGACGGCGACGTCCACTACCTCTACGACCGCCAGCGCCACGAGGTGCGCGCCGAGCTCAGCTACGAATTCCTCTCCTGGCTGACGGCCGCAGCCGGCGTCGATGTCCTGCACGACCGCTTCGACACCTCGTCGCTGACGCACGCTCCAGGGACGCCGCCGCCGTCGGTCGACGCCACCTCTGGCTTCGCCAGCCTCTCCCTGGGCGTGGTCGAGCAGTTCGTCAGTCAATCGAGCGGCAGCGACGTGAAGCTCGAGCTCTCTGCTTCGCGGCAAGGCCTTCTCGGCTCCACCGCCGGAGTGATCTCCGGGTCTTTGCTGGGCCGCACGTTCTTGCACCCGCGGCCTTCCGACAACCTGGTGATGCAGCTCTATCTTCAAGGCACCAATGGCCAGAGCGATTCATTCCTCTTCCGCGCCGGAGGCCTGCGCGAAATACGGGGCTTCATCGACGCTTTCTTCGAAGGCCAGTTCCTCGCCGTCGCCAACGTCGAATACCGCGTCGACATCGGACGGATGAACTTCGTCATCCCCGCCGTCGCGCAGCTGGCCGCGTTCACCGACGGAGGCTTCGTCGCCCGCCGCGCGGGAGCCATCGCGGGCCTCGACTATGAAGGACCCATCGCCAGCGCAGGCTTCGGCGGCCGCTACATTCCCGTGCCCTTCGCGCGGGCCGTCGGGAGGCTCGACCTGGCCTTCGGCCTCACCCCGCGCCGCACCTTCGACATCTCCTTCGGCGGCCAGCAGTTCTTCTGATACGTTTGCCCGTGCATCGCATTTGCGATACATTTACGGGGTGAAGACTTCGACTCTTCCACCCCTTCGTGTCGAACCACGACTGCGAAGCGAAGCCGAACGCGCCCTTCGCGACGGCGAGACGCTCTCCTCGTTCATCGTCGACGCCGTCGAAGAACGTGTACGCAACCGGGCCCTCGACGAAGAGTTCGTCCGGCGGGGGCTCGCCAACGGCGAGGAAGCGCGCCGGACCGGTGAGTACGTTTCTGCTGCGAAGGTTCTGGCACGGCTCCGGCGGCACCTGGAGCGAAGCCAGAAAGCTGCGGACAAAGCTTCTGGAAAAAGGTCAAAAAAGCGGTGAACTATCGCATTCGTTTCGCGAAGAAAGCAGGGAAAGAGCTCGAAGACCTCTATCGATTTCTCGCGAAAGAAGATCACGCTGCCGCCGCGGAGGCGATGGCGGCCATCGACCAGGCCCTGGCGCTCCTCGAGCGATTCTCTTTCTCTTGCCGGAAAGCGGCGGACGGCAAGTTCGGCACTTTCGTACGCGAATTCGTCGTTCCTTTTGTTCGCTGCGGATACGTTTTACTCTTCGAAATCGACGACAAACGTACGGTGACAATCTTGTCCGCTCGTCACCAGCGCGAGCACGATTTCTACTGACGTTGCTTCAGTACGGCGGGAACAAGTCTGACAAGCTGTCTGACGAATTGTCAGTGCGAGTGACGATGGTGCAAGTCGGGCGTGTGTGGATGCTCGTGCGCGAGAGGCTCGTGCCGATGCGGGTGTGAATGCGGCTCGGTAACGGCTCCGTCGTGCGTGTGCTGGTGATGCTCGTCGTGGAGGTGCTGATGCTCGTGCTCCAGGGTTTCGTGCGTATGCGTATGGCCGTGACGCTCGCGAAGCAGCAGCCAGAGACCGGTGCCCATGAGCAACGCAACGACCGCGTGCAGCGGCCTCGGCTGCTCGCCAAGGATCGGAATCGACAGCAGCGCGCCCAGGAACG
This sequence comes from Myxococcales bacterium, assembly GCA_036271755.1. GTDB lineage: Bacteria > Myxococcota > Myxococcia > Myxococcales > 40CM-4-68-19 > 40CM-4-68-19. Next base: position 6,310 of record DATBAA010000588.1, read on the forward strand.
GCGCGGTCGCGAAGAGCGTGGCCTGCCGCGCCGCGCCCAGCTCGCGCAGCGCGCGGAAGTTCAAGATCATGCTCGCGCCGTAGCTCATCGCACCCAGGCCCAGCGCGGCCGCGATGGCTTTCAAGGACGGCAGCGGAGCCTTTGCCAAGAGCGGCCAGCCAAGCCCGCACAGGCCGACCGCGAGAGCCTTCACTTGTACGACTTGCAGCGGATCGCGCGCCGACAACTTCTGGCTCAAGTTGTTGTCGAGCGCCCAGCAAAGGCAGGCCCCGCAAATGGCCAATGTCCCGGGCACCGACGCGCGCAGCTCACCGGGCTCATACGACAAGAGCGCTGCCCCGAGGAGCACGGCCACCACGGCGAACCCCGCGCGCGCTCCAAGGTGATCGCGAAACAGGAGCACCGCGAGCAGCACGGTGAAAGGCGTCTCGAGATTCACCAGCAACGCCCCGGCCACACCGGACAAACGCGCGAGCCCGTACAACATCAATGTCGTTCCCAGGAGGCCGCCAACCAGGATCAACCCGAGCAACGCCGGCAAATCGGACGGCCGCAGCGGCGCTTCACTCTTGCTGGCCCGCGACGCACGCGCGACCGTCGCCGCGAGACCGGCACCCAGGTAGAGCAGCGCGCTCAACACCAGCGGATGCAGCATGGGCAACAGCAACTTCGAGAACGGCAGGCTCACCCCAAACAGCGCCGCCGCCGCCAACCCGGTGGCCGTACCTCTTCCCGTCACGAAGGCACCTCGCACATGATTCACGGCTATCTTACTCGATGACGCAGAGCGGCTTGTGGGCCCGACCGACGCAAGCTAGCAGCGAAGCATGGAGACTCCGCTCACCCCGCTCGAGTTCGCCCGCCGCAGCCTTCGCCTCTACAAGGACCGCGAGGCGGTCGTCGACGGCGAGCTACGCCTCACCTACGGACAGTTCTTCGATCGCTGCGATCGCTGGTCCACCGCGCTGCAGAAGCTGGGCGTGAAGCCGGGAGACCGCGTCGCGTACATTGCCCCCAACACGCACTCGCAGCTGGAGTCGTTCTACGCGGTCCCGCAGATCGGCGCGGTGCTCGTCCCCATC
>DATBAA010000589.1:0-11947 GCA_036271755.1 Myxococcales bacterium
ACTTCGGAATTTCGATGCCCATCTCCGGGTCGAGATAGAGCTTGCGCGGCGTCTCGGCCGTCAGGGTGGCGGTGCCGGTGGTGAAGGTGAACATGTTGTCGATGGGTCCGGCGATGGTGTCGAACGAGCCGCCCGGCTGGATGCGGGCCTTGTTGAGCCAGTTGTCTTCGATGAAGCGCAGCACCGAGGTCTGGTCGGTCAGCGTGTGGTCGACGAAGTTCTTCTTGGCGAAGGGCGAGATGATCATCAGCGGCTGGCGCGTTCCGTAGCCGCAGCGGCCGAGGACCGGCTTGCCTGCGTTTCCCAGGAGCGCGGCGGCCGGCGTGGCCTTGCCCTGCTGCGCGCCGTGGTTGCAGACGTTGTCACCGTTCAGCTGATCGGCGCCGACGCCGCCGGTGGGCAGCGTGAAGCCCGCGACCGGCGTGCCGATGGCGGCCAGCGACGACGGGTTGACGATGGGCGAGGCCTGGTGATCGTACCAGCCGTCCGAATCGTCATAAGCAATGATCACCGCGGTGTTGGCCCAGAAGGGGCTGTCCTGCAGCGCATTGATGACACTGATGGCAAAGGTCTGCTCGTCGACCGGGTTCGAGTAGCCGGCGTGTCCGTCCTGGAACGCAGGCGCCTTGACGAAGTTCACCGCCGGCAGGTTGCCGGCCTTCAGCGCGTCGAAGAAGTCGTGCGAGTCGTAGTTGTGATTCGCCGGGTCCGCGCTGCCGTCCGCCTTCTTGGACGCGCCGATGGCCGCGATCGAGCTCGGGCGCGCGTGGGTCGGGTTGGCGGTGGACGTATAGTATTGGAACCAAGCGTGGTGGGGGATGTAGTCGGTCGAGCTGGAGCTCGACACCGGCGTCGGCAGCGTCAAGCGCTGGCAGCCCGAGGTGCCGTTCGCGTTGGTGACGGTCAGGTCGAACCCGCCCATGAACGCGCCCCAGCTGATGCCGGCGGTGTTGAGCAGATCGCCGATGTTCTTGCCCGCCATGAGGTTCTGCTCGGTGGAGGTGGAGCAGACGTCGTTGAGCGGGTCGGTGTCGCCGATCATGGTGAAGTCGCCCTGGCCGTCGGACACCACGTGCGTCGCCGCGAACGTCTTCGGATCCTTGCTGGTGGCGCCGAATCCGTTGGTCTGTCCGGAGATCAGGTTGATGGCGCCCGGAGTCGAGGGGCCGAACTGCGTGCTCCACGAGTTGTCGTTGATGGCGAAGTTGTGCGCGTAGTTCCAATACGCGGTCATCGTGTTGCCGTCGTAGTAACCCATCACCGCGGCGGTGGTGACGGGCGTGCCGTTGGGCGGTCCGTTGACGCCGCCGGTGAACTTGGGGAACAGGTCCATGGCGCCGTTGTTGTAGGCCTGCTGCTCGGGCTTGTAGTTGTGGCCCTGGTCGGAAGTGCCGGCCTGGGTCGGTCCGAAGCGGAGGGGGTTGGAAGCGCTGGCGCCGTTGGCCGCGTTGTTGAGGTTCGGGTTGTTGTTGATGAGATCCAGCCCGGTCAGCGCGACGAAGCCGCCGTCGACGTCGAGCGGGGTCGTGAGGTTGTTGTTCGCCGGGACGGTGCCGAGGCTCAGCGAGACGCCGCCGTCGTTGGCCGAGCTCGGATAGGTTCCGAAGTAGTGATCATAAGAGACGTTCTCGCCGAAGATCACCACCACGTGCTTGATGGGCGTGGCGGTGGCGAGGGCGGCGGCGTTGTCGACACCCGCGTCCGAAGTGGCGCCCGGTCCGGTGGGGCCAGTCGGGCCGGTCGGCCCCGTGGGTCCTGCCGGCCCCGTAGGACCGGTCGGTCCGGCGCTGCCGTTGCTGCCGGAGCATGCGGCGGCGATCAGCGCCACGGCGGTGATCAGTGGGGCTGCGACCCGGGCGAACTGCCCAAGTGAAGGACTGCGAGTCTCGATCATATGGTTTCCCTCCGAATGCGCGGCGTAGGTCTGCCGCGCGAAGTGGGCCACCCTAGCGGCGCCAGATGACGTCTCTGAAACAAGGAAGCGCCATCGTGGCGCCAGCGGCGCTCACTCAGCCGCTGGCCATGACGCATTGGGCCTGTCCATCCGCCGAGCGTCTTGGTAAGCGTTTGCTATCGAACGACATGCAAAGCTTTCCATCAGCGCGCTCTCTCTTCGCTTCGGCGGCGTCCACGCCCTGCGCGAGGTGAGCTTCTCGGTCGCGGACCGTGCGCTGGTGGCCATCATCGGCCCCAACGGCGCAGGCAAGACCAGCCTGCTCAACTGCATCAGCGGCGTCTACCGGCCGCAGGCGGGCAGGGTGACTCTAGATGGCGAAGAGGTGACAGCGCTGCGTCCGCACCAGCGCGCCCGGCGCGGCATCGCCCGCACCTTCCAGAACCTCGGGCTCTTCAAAGGCCTGACCGTCCTGGAGAACGTACTCGTCGGTCGCCACACCCATCTGCGAACGGGCGTCCTGGCCGGCGGCTTCTATCTCGGCAAAGGCCGCCGCGAGGAGCGGGCGCAGCGCTTGAAGGCGCTCGAGCTGCTCGAGTTCCTGGAGATCGCCGAACACGCCTCGCGGCTGGTCGGTACGCTTTCTTATGGTTTGCAAAAGCGCGTCGAGCTGGGCCGCGCCCTGGCCTTGGAGCCCAAGCTGCTCTTGCTCGACGAGCCCATGGCGGGAATGAACGCGGGCGAGAAGCAGAAGATGGCTGCCTTGATTCTCGAGCTGAATGTAAAGCAGGGGATCACCATCGCCATGATCGAGCACGACATCGGCGTGGTGATGGACCTGTCGCACCGCATCTGCGTGCTCGACTTCGGCGAGAAGATCGCCGAGGGCACTCCCTTGGAGGTCCGCCAGGACCCGCGCGTGCAGGCCGCCTATCTGGGGGCCGCCTGAATGGAGTTCTTTCTCCAACTCACTCTCAATGGATTGGTCGTCGGCGGTATCTACGCGCTGGTCGCGCTGGGCTTCGTCATCATCTTCAAGTCGAGCGGCGTCCTCAACTTCGCGCAGGGTGAGTTCCTCATGCTGGGCGCCTATGTCTCGCTCACCATCATGAGCGCCTTCAACGTTCCGTTCTGGGCGGCGTTCGCGCTGACGCTGCTCTTTTCGGTGGTGCTCGGGCTCTTGCTGGAGCGCGTGGTGCTGCGGCCGATGTTGGGTCAGCCCGCCATCTCGGTCATCATGGTCACGCTCGGACTCTCCAGCGTGCTCAAGGCGGTGGTGCAAGGTTTCTGGGGCACCGACACGCGGCCCATGCCCGCGGTCTTTCGCACCGACCCGGTGATGCTCGGGCCGCTGCCGGTGTCGCGCGGCTATCTCTGGAGCCTGGGCTGCGTGGTGGTGCTGCTGGTGCTGCTCAATCTCTTCTTTCGCCGCACTCGCGTGGGCCTCGCCATGCGCGCGACGGCGTCGTCGCAGCAGGTCGCTTCCTCAATGGGTATCTCGGTCCGGCACGTGGTTGCGCTGGCCTGGGTCATCGCCGCGGCGGTCTCGGCCGCGGGCGGCATGCTGCTGGGAGCCATGCGCGGTGGCGCCGACGGCTCGCTCGCCTTCTATGGTTTGAAGGTCATTCCGGTCGTCATCCTGGGCGGCCTCGACAGCATCACCGGCGCCATCGCCGGCGGCCTGATCATCGGCGTCCTGGAGAACCTATCGGGCGGATATCTCGATCCGCTCCTGGGCGGCGGCGTGAAGGACGTGGCGCCCTTCGTGGCGCTGGTCGTGATCTTGATGATCAAGCCGCATGGCCTCTTTGGCGGCTCGCACGCGAGGCGCGCTTGATCCTCAAGGTCGCGTTTTGCCTTCTGCTGCTCGCGCTGTTCGCGCTGCCGCCGTTTCTCTCCAGCTACTGGCTCGACGTCATCTGCCGCACCGGCATCGCCATCATCGGCGCCATGGGCCTGAATCTGCTCACCGGCTCGACCGGTCAGATCTCGCTGGGCAACGCCGCGTTCCTCGCCGTCGGCGGATATGCCACCGCCGCGCTGGCCGGCCGCTTCGAGCTGCCCTTCTTCGCCGTCATTCCCCTGGCTGGTTTGATTGCGGCCTTGATTGGAATGCTCTTCGGCATTCCTTCTTTGCGTCTGCGCGGGTTGTATCTCGCCATGGCCACGCTGGCCGCGCACTTCATCGTCGCCTTCGTGGCGACTCACTGGGAGTCCGTCACCGGCGGAGTCAACGGCATCTCGGTGCCGGCCCCGAAGTTGGCCTCCTACGAGCTCGATGACGATCGAAAGCTCTTCTATCTCATCTATCCGTTGGCCATTCTCCTGCTGCTCTTCGCCCGCAATCTCGCCCGCACCCGGCCAGGACGCGCCTTCGTGGCCATTCGCGATCAAGACCTGGCCGCCGAAGTGAGCGGCATCGACGTCTATCGCTACAAGTTGTTGGCCTTTGGCCTCAGCTCTTTCTACGCCGGCGTCGCGGGGTCTCTGCTCGCCTATCAAGCGCGGTTGATCAGCCCCGAAAACTATCCAATCAGCCTGGCCATCGATTACCTGGGCATGATCATCATCGGCGGCCTGGGCAGCGTGCTGGGCACCGTCCTCGGCGCCACCTTCATCACCCTGTTGCCAGAGCTGCTGCGGCTGGCCAGCTCTGCCGCCGCCAGCCACTACCCGGGGCTCGTCGAGCTCTTTGCCTCGCTGAAGATGGGCGTCTTCGGCCTGGTGATCATCTTGTTCCTCGTCTTCGAGCCGCACGGCATGGCAGCGCGCATCAAATCCTTCCAAAGGAGATGGTCATGAAACGAATCATCCTCGCGGTACTCTGTCTCGGCCTTCGCGCGCAAGCGGCGGACGAGATCAAGGTTGGCGGCATCTTCGATCTGACAGGCATCACCTCCGACGTCGGCAAATCGTTCGCGCAGGGAGTTCGAGACGGAGTCGCCTGGACCAATGCCAACGGCGGCATCAACGGCAAGACCATCAAGCTCGTGGAGGTGGACTACGGCTACAAGATCCCCGAAGCCGTGGCCGCCTATAAGCGCATGGTGGGCGACGAAAAGGTGATCATGATCAACGGCTGGGGCACCGGCGACACGGAAGGCCTGAAAGAGTTCGTCAACAAGGACAAGATTCCCTATATATCGGCCTCGTTCTCCGGCCATCTCACCAATCCAACCAAGACGCCCTATAACTTCTTCGTCGCGCCAACTTACTCGGACCAGCTGCGCTCGTGGCTGCGCTGGGTCAAGGACGACTGGAAGGACAAGTCGCGCAACCCCAAGGTTGCCTTCATGTACGGCGACAATGCCTACGGCAAGAGCCCCATGGAGGCCGGGCGGCAATACTGCAAGGAGATCGGCGTCGACCTGGTGGCCGAGGCGATCCTTCCCGGCGCTTTCCAGGACGCGACCAGCCAGCTGCTCGACCTGAAGCAGAAGGGCGCGGATTACGCCTATATCAATGTCACCACCACGGGCGTTTCGACGGTGTTGAAGGACGCCAAGAAGCTGGGCCTGGCCATCAAGTTCGGCTCCAACCCGTATGGCTTCAGCGAAGCCTTGCCCGCGGTGGCCAAGGAAGTGGCCGAAGGCGTCACCGGCGTCATGCCCGACGTGCCCTTCGGCGAGAACGTTCCCGGAATGGCGCGACTCACTGACTTCCATCAGAAGAACCACCCCGGCGATACTCACGACGCCATGTACGTTCGCGGCTGGACCTACGTGTTGGTCTGGTCCGAGGCCCTCAAGCGGGCGGACAAGAACAAGGCCTTGACCGGCGAAGGCGTGAAGGCGGCGCTGGAGACTCTCTCCGATTTCGACCTGGGCGGACTCACTCAGAAAGTCACTTACACGCCGGCCGATCACCGGCCCATGACCAAGACGCCCATCTATCAAATCAAGGGCGGCAAGCTGGTGAAGGTGGCGGAGTACGACATGCCGCGCAAGCCGGAGTGGCTCGGCCTCTAGTTTGGGAGATGGCTCGTTGCTCAAGGTCAGCAACATCCAGGTGGTCTACGACGGCGCCATCCTGGTGCTGGGCGGTCTGTCCCTCTCGGTCGCGGAGGGACAGATCGTCGCGCTCCTGGGCCCCAACGGCGCGGGCAAGAGCACCACGCTGAAAGCCATCTCCGGGTTGCTGCGCAGCGAGGGCGGCGCGGTCTCGCAGGGCAGCATCGAATTCCAGGGGCAGCGCATCGACGGACTGCGGCCGGAAGAGATCGTCCGGCGGGGAATCTTCCAAGTCATGGAGGGCCGCCGGGTCTTCGAGGATCTCACCGTCCAGGAGAACCTGATTCTCGGCGGATATACCCGCAACGACCGCGCGGCGCTCAAGCTGGACGAGGTCCGCTGTTACGACTTCTTTCCCGTCCTGGGCAAGCGCCGCAAGCAGCTGGCGGGGACGCTCTCCGGCGGCGAGCAGCAGATGCTCGCCCTCGGGCGCGCCTTGATGGCCAGGCCAAAGCTCATTCTTCTGGACGAGCCGTCGCTGGGCGTCGCGCCATTGCTGGTCGAGGAGATCTTCCGGCTGCTCAAGCGCATCTGCCGTGAAGAGAAGACGACGCTGCTGCTGGTCGAGCAGAACGCGCGCCTCGCTTTGGGTCTCGCCGACTATGGTTACATTCTAGAGAGCGGCCGCATCGTCCTGGAAGGACCCCCGGACAAGCTGGGCAGCGACGAGGACGTGAAGCATCTCTACCTGGGCGGCGCCGCCCAGAAGAGATTGGTTACCTGACGCCGATCTCGTCTTGCGTTTTCATTACTGGGGCGCGAAGTGCCGGTCGAGCAGCGCCGCCGTGAAGCTGCGCCGCAGATAGAACGCGCGCGGCGCGGCCAGAGCCAGCGCGCCTTCTTCGTTGAGCGCGCGCCGCAGGTCGGCTCCGTCGCGCCCCTTCGGCCGCAGCTGCAGGACGATCCCGCGATCGCCGCGCACGGTCACTCCCTCGGCGAGCAGCTCGACGATGTCCTCATAGTCGTTCCGCAGCGCCTGCTGCTCCTCCTGCGACGGGCTCCACAAGATCGACGCGCCGAACCGCCGCTGCCCCAGCGGCAGACCGGGGTCCGCCTCGACCGCCACCCACATCACCCGCGCCAGCTTCTTCCGCACCGCCGAAGTGTCCCAGCGCAGATCGACGGCCGCGAGATCGAGCGAGGCGACGAAGCACGACTCCATGGGCCGCCACCGCGCGTCGATGGGAATGGTCTTCAGCTCGATTCCCAGGTGCGGAAAATCCGGCTCCGCCCGCGAACCCGCCGTCGCTCCCAGCGCCCTCTCCAGCAACTGCCCGACCCATCCCTTGTTCCGGCTCAAGCTCTCCGGCACCGGCACGCCTTGGAGAGCCGCAATGTCGCCCAGCTTCCGCCCGGCCAGACCGCCGAGCCGCGCCCTCAATTCCGACTCGTCTCGCGGCGGCGCCACCATTACCGGGACGCCACGACCCTGGCCACCGAGACGCTGACCCAGCCGTTTGTCATGAGCTCATGCGCGCGGCGGTGGCCGCCTTGTTGAGGTGGCTGCGCTTGCGGCTATAGGCGAAATAGATGACGAAGCCGATTGCCAGCCAGACAAAGAACCGGACCCAGGTAATCCACGGCAGATAGACCATCAACGCCGCGCAGCAGAGCACCGACGCAATGGGAACATAGGGAACACCCGGGCAGCGGAACGGCCGCTCGCGGGTCGGCTCCAATCGCCGCAGCACGATCACTCCAATAGAGACCAGGACGAACGCGAAGAGGGTGCCGATGTTGGTGAACTCGATGGCATCGTTGATGTCCACGAACATGGCCGGAATGCCCACCGCCGCGCCGGTGATGATGGTGGTGACGTGCGGCGTGCCGAAGCGCGGGTGCACCTTGGCGGCAAACTTGGGCAACAGGCCGTCGCGCGCCATCGACATGAAGATGCGCGGCTGCCCCAACTGGAAGACCAGCAGCACGGCGGTCATGGCGATGACGGCGCCCAGCGAGAGCACGCCGGCAAGCTTCTGCAGTCCGGCGGCCTGCAGCGCCACGGCCATGGGGTCGCCCACGCCCAGCTTGTCGTACTTGACCATGCCGGTCAGCACGGCGGTCACCAGCACGTAGAGGACGGTGCAGATGACCAACGAAGCGATCATGCCGCGCGGCAGATCGCGTTGCGGATTCTTGGCTTCTTCCGCGGTGGTGCTGATGGCGTCGAAACCTATGTATGCAAAGAAGATGACCGAGGCTCCGCTCATGACTCCGGTAAAGCCGTTGGGCGCGAACGGGTGCCAATTCTCCGGCATGACATAGAACGCGCCCACCGCGATGAAGCCGATGACCAGCAGCACCTTGAGGATGACGATGGCGGTGTTGACGCGCGCGCTCTCCTTGATGCCGACGACGAGGAGCATGGTCATGGCCACCATGATCAAGCCGGCGGGTAAGTTGAAGACGATGGGGATGCCGAAGAGATGTGGCGCGTTGGCGAGGATCTCCGGATGCTCCTGGGCCCGGTTGACGGTGGTGGAGATCCAATCTGGTAGATGAAGGCCGAAGCCGGAGAGGAATGACTTGAAGTAGTCGGACCAGCTCACCGCCACGGCCACGTTGCCGACGCCATATTCGAGGATCAGGTCCCAGCCGATGATCCACGCCAAGAGCTCGCCCAGCGTGACGTAGGCATAGGTGTAGGCGCTGCCGGCGATGGGGATCATCGAGGCGAGCTCGGCATAGCAGAGCGCCGCGAACCCGCACGCCACGGCGGTGATGAGGTAGCTCACCATCAACGCCGGCCCCGCGCCGATGTGCGCGCCGCCGCCTGCCGCGGCGGTGCCGGTGGAGGAGAAGATACCGGCGCCGATGATGGCGCCGATTCCGAGCGCGGTCAGGTCGAGGGAGGTGAGCGATCGCTTGAGGTGGCCGCCGCCTTCTCCCTCTTCGGGGACCAGGCCTTCGACGGGCTTGCGCCGGAACAGCTGTGCGAGGAGCATTCCCACATCTACAACGCCCGCGTCCCGGTGACGAGCGGGTGAACCAGGCTCCTGTCTACGGTAGCCTTCGGCGCATGAGCCAGTCGGTCTGCGGGTCTGTGCCGAGCTCGAAGATGTGGCTGCCGAATCGTTCGAAGCCCCACTTCCGGTAGAAGGCGAACGCGGCCGCGTTGTGCTCCCACACGCCGAGCCAGAGCCAGCCGGCCCCCAGCGCCACGGCGCGATCGATGCAGGCTTGCATCAGCTTGCTGCCGATGCCCAGCCCTTTCATCTCCGGGTCGGTATAGAGCCGCCCAAGCTCCCGCGCGGGCACGCCGGCCAGCTCGGGCAAAGTGTCTCCGGCCCGCAGCGTCGCATAGCCGGCCAGCCGATCGCCTTTGCGGGCAATGAAATATTCGCTGTCGCCGGCGTGCACTTCAGCCATCAGGCGCTCGCGGGAGAACGGCCCTTCCATGAACAGCTTCATGTTCTCTGGTGTGTTGTCCGCCGCGAAAGCCGCGTCAAACGCCGCGCGGCTGAGATCGGCAATGGCGCCGGCATCCGCGGGCCCACCTCTCGCTATCGAGATGGTCTCCATTCAGCTAGGTCTTGCGCTTGCGGCCAGGCCGGCGCTGCGGCGACCCCGACAAGAGCGGCTCGACCGAGCTGGGCCGCGACACGTCGGTGAAGGCCGCGCGGCGGGCCAGCGCGATGAACTGCTCCTGGCTGCGCACCGGAGTCGCGCCAGCCGCGGGCCGCAAGCGCTTGTACGAGCCGTCCGCCTGCAGCGCGCTGGCCTTCACGGTGTCCGCGCGCATCAGCGCGAGGATCTCGTTCAGGATGCGCTCCTTCAGCTCCGGCTGCTCGATGGGGAACGCCACGTCGACGCGGCGGACGAAGTTGCGCGGCATCCAGTCGCCGCTCGCCAGATAGATCTTGTTCGCGCCCCGCGCGGCGAAGTGCCAGATGCGCGCTTGCTCCAAGAACCTGTCCACGACCGCCGTGACGCGAATGCGCTCCGACAGGCCTTCGACGCCCGGCCGCAGGCAGCAGGTGCCGCGGATGAGCAGGTCGATCTGCACTCCGGCCCGCGAGGCCCGATAGAGCGCCTTGATGATGTCCGGGTCGGCCAGCGCGTTCATCTTGGCGACGATGCGGCCCTGTTCGCCGGCCTTGGCCTCGTCGTCGATGAGCTGCAGCAGCGAGGCCTTCATGCCCAGCGGAGCGACGAGGAACTTCTTCCACCTGGCCGGTTTGGAATAGCCGGTCAATAAGTTGAACAGATAGCCCGCGTCCTCGGCGAAGTCTTCGCTGGCGGTGAACAACGACAAATCGGAGTAGGTGCGCGCCGTGGCCGGATTGTAGTTGCCGGTGCCCAGGTGAACATAACGGCGCAATCCGCCGGCCTCGCGCCGGACCACCAATGCCAACTTACAGTGAGTCTTATAACCAATCAGGCCATAGACCACGTGCACGCCCGAGCGTTCCAGCTCGCGCGCCCAGCGGATGTTGGCCTCCTCGTCCATGCGGGCCTTGAGCTCGACCAGCACGGTGACCTGCTTGCCGTTCTCGGCCGCGCGCTGCAGCGCCTGCACGATGGGGTTGCCGACGCCGGCGCGATAGAGCGCGAGCTTGATGGCCAGCACCGCCGGATCGTCGGCCGCGTTCTCGAGGAAACCAACGACGGGCTCATACGATTCGTACGGGTGGTGCAGGAGCACGTCGCGCTTTTTCAGCGTGTCGTAGAGCGGCTCGCCGGGCTCGATGGCCAGCGCGGGCGTGAAGGGCTCTTCGATGAGCGCTTTGACGGAGGTGCGCGACAACAAGGTCGTCGCCAGCTCGGCCAGCGCCAGCGGCCTGCGCTGCACGTAGACGTCGGAGTCTTCCAACTCGAGCGCGTCGCGCAGGAAGGCCACCACCGGCTCGTCGGCCTTGGCGTTGATCTGCAGGCGCACCGCGCTGCCGCGATCTCGCCGCCGCACCTCGCGCTCGATGGTGACGAGCAAATCTTCGCCCTCTTCCTCGTCGATGGAGAGGTCCCAGTTGCGGGTGACGCGAAACGGCCAGCAGCCGTCGATGGGTTGGCCCGGGAAGAGCAGGCCCACGTTGCTGGCGATGGCGTCCTCGAGCAGCACGGCCCCGGCGCCGTCGCCAATCGAGCCGGCTCCGCCCAGCGGCACGAGGCGCGGCAGGATCTCCGGCACCGGCACCACGCCCCAGTGCAGCCGCGCGCCGGGAGGGCCGGCGAATCGCACCGCGAGGTTGAGCGACTTGTTGCGCAGGTGCGGAAAGGGATGGCCCGGATCGAGCGCCAGCGGCGTCAGCACCGGCACCACCTCGCGCTCGACGAACTGCGCTGCCAGCTTGCCGTCGCGCACCACCTTGACGCCGGCTTTCTCCAGCGCGGGCCAGATGTCGTCCATCAGCACCGTGTCTTCGCGGGCGAGCAGGGCCTGGCAGCGCAGGGCGATGGCGGCCAGCTGATCGGCCGGCGTCATGGCGTCGGCGAAGGTCTCTTCCACGTGCCCGCTCTGCTGCTGCTTGAGGCCGGCGACGCGGATCATGAAGAACTCGTCCAGCGCCGCCGAGAGCACCGACAAGAAGCGCACGCGCTCGAGCAGCGGCACGGTGGAGTCGGCCGCCTCGTCGAGGATGCGCTCGATGAAGGCCAGGCTGGAGAGCTCGCGGTTGATGAAGTTGCGCGGATCGCTCAACCCGGCTTCGTCGGCGGCCGGCTTCGATAAGGGTAGGGCGTCCACGGGAAAGCCTCCAAGAAGCTTGCAATTTCAACACGATTCGCGCTTCCGCGTGTGACGAATTGGTGACGCTCGCGGGCATGGTGAAAACGCGATTCAGTCGCCAGTAGATGCGGCTCCCGCTTGACAGGTTACCGGTGCTGCGCCTATTACGCGAATGACTCGCAGAATCATCGAACAGGAGACCGCGATGACCAACGGATGGAGCATGCCCGCGCCGCCGCGGACACGCTCCTGCCCGAGGTCTCGCCGAGGGCCTAGCTCGGGCAGGTGACGGCCGTCTCAGTTGACCGGCGACAGCGCCGGAGCCTGCCGGTGGTGCGTCGCCTGCTCGTAGTCGAAGCCGTAGCCGATCAGCTTGCC
>DATBAA010000590.1:0-7809 GCA_036271755.1 Myxococcales bacterium
GAGTCGAGGACGAAGCCGCTGGCGGTCAGGTGCCCCAGCTGCTGCGCCCGCAAGTGCGCGTCGCGCGGATGGTCGCGCAAGAACTGCCGGATGAAGGCGACGTCGCGCGCCTCCTTTTCGTCCGCGCAGAGGTGCGCCGCGAGCTGCTGATCGATGGCGGCGAACGCGTCGTCCACATCCATGGGCGGCGCACTTTGCCAGAGCCTGTGGATTGCGCTCAAAAGATCTCTTCTTCCGCGGCCAGAAGAGCGCTCGCCCCTGTGGAGAACCTGTGCCTCTTCCGGCACAAAAACCGAGCGTTGACCGCTACTTATCTCGATGTTAGCAGGCTTTCTCCGCGCGGCATCGCAGGTGGTCGGGCTCTCTTGTCAGACCCCGCGGATAAGCTGAAGCGAAGGCCTGACCAGGGGTGTTCTTGACCGCGAGAGAGTACATCGAAGCTGTCGCTTCCGAGCTGTCGCGGACGCGCGGAAAGGGGCTCGTCCTCTCGCCCGCCGACACCACGCTGGCGCTCTCCTGGCACGCGGCGCAGGTACCCTTGGAGCATGTCGCCGGCGAGCTGCGGCGCCTCTCGCGCAAGCGGCCCAAGGCCCGCGGCGCGCTCCTGCCGCCCGTCTCGCTGCAGCTGCTCGAGGCCAAGTTCGAGGCCCGCGTGCGCCGTCTGCAGCCCAAAGCCGCCAAGGGTCCGGAGGCGCTCTCGCAGCAGCTGCTCGCGGCGGTGCGCGCCCTGCGCGATGACAAGCTCGCCGCCCGCGCGGCCTGGGCACAGCTGGCCGAAGCAGCCGACGACCTGCTGGCCCACGACGGCGGCGAAGGCTACTGGACGGCGGCGTTTCGCGCCCTCAAGACGGCGCTGCGCGAGCTGCCGCGCACCCAGGCTCTCCAGGCCGGCGCCGCGCTGCGCGCACGGCTTGCTCCCCGTCCGCGAGGAATGCCGCGCCGCCGCTACCAGCGCAGCTTGCAGCTCATGCTCCTCTCCGCCTCCAGCGAACGCCTGGGCCTGCCTCCGGCCGCGTTCCTTCTCTAAAAGGACCTTCATGGCCGAACCGGTTCCACTGCCCAAACCCGTCTGCGTGCTCTGCAGCGGGGACGGCTTCGTCTTCCAGGTGCAGGCCGGCAAGTCGCTGGCCGTGGCTTGCGGCTGCTCGCGAGCGTGCGCCCTCTGCGGCGGCGGCGGCCGGCTCTATGCGCGCGACGAGCGCGGCTACGAGATTCTGCGCGGCTGCTCTTGCGGGGCAGACCCGCGCAAGCTGGCGCTCCTCACCGGCCTGCGGCTGCCGCCCAAGTTCCTCGATCGCACCTTGGCCAGCTACCGGCCCTACAGCCCCGCGCAGCAGCGGGCGGTGGTGCGGGCGCGGCGCTTCGTCGACGAGTTCGTGCCCGGCGCCTCGGGCCAGCGCGCCCTGCTCTTCTGCGGCCCGCCCGGCACCGGCAAGACGCATTTGCTCTCGGCCATGCTGCGCGAGCTGGCGGCAAAGAAGGGCGTGCGTGGCCGCTACGAAGAGTTCTTCCTGCTGCTCAGCGACATCCGCGACGGCTTCTCGCACAACGTCTCCTCGCGCGAGTGGCTGACGCCGCTGCGCGAAGTGGACGTGCTGGCCATCGACGAGATCGGCAAGGGCGGCAAGAACCGCGAGTTCGAGCAGGGCGTGCTCGATGAGGTGATCAGCGTCCGCTACAACGCCGGCCGTCCCACGCTCCTGGCCACCAACTATCCGCCGGCCGGCGCCACCTGGCAGTTCAAGTCCGACGGGCAGGCGGCGGAGAACCTGGAAGAGCGCATCGGCCCGCGCGTCCACTCGCGCATCCACGAGATGGCGGACCTGATCGAGGTGGTGGGCGAGGACAAGCGCATCCAGGAGCACGAGAAGCGCTTCGTCACCGAAGCACCGCTGCGGCGGCGCGGGTGAGGGAGCAGACGAAGCGACGCTCCGAGCTTCTGCGCGGCATCCTCTCTCGCGAGCTGCGGGCCAACGGCATTGCGGCGCGGCTGCCCAAGCGCATTCCGCCCGGGCTGTGGGAGAACGCGGTGGGCAAGCAGATCGCGGCGCGCGCCCAGCCGACGGTGCTCTCCAGCGGAACGCTGCACGTGCTGGTGCAGGACCACCGCTGGCGCGACCAGCTGGACGCCGCGCGCAACTTCCTCGTCGAGCGGCTGAATCGCGAGCTGGGAGCCGGCTCGGTGCGCACGCTGCAGTTCGGCCTCGCGCACGCGGGCGCGCTCGACGAGGGCCGGCGGCGCGCGGGCATCGGCCAGGTCGAGCTGCCGGCGGCTTTCGTCGAGCCATCTTCGGTGCTGGGCGGGGCGCGCCTCGAGCCCGAGCTGCGCGAGGCCGTCTTGCGCGCGGCGGAGGCACAGGCTCGGCGTCGCGAAGGCGCGGAGCGGTGAAGGCTGATCTTCCAGCGCCCAGCACAGCGGCCTGGAAGGCATTGGGGCCCTACGCGCGCGGCCGCCTGCTGCTGCGCGCGCTGGGACAGTCGCTGACGCTGGACGTCCCGCACGACGTCTTCTCCTCGCAGCGCATCGACGACGGCACGCTGCTCTTGCTCGAGAACCTGCCGGCCGGCGAGCCCGCCAGCGTGCTCGATCTGGGCTGCGGCTACGGCGCCTTGGGGTTGCCCATCGCGGCGAAGTTTCCCAAGGCCCGCTTCCTGCTGATCGATCGCGACCTGCTGGCGGTGGCGGCCAGCGCCTTCAATGGCCAGGGCTTCGCCAACGTGGAGGCGCGGCGAGGCCTGGGCTACCGCGGGCTGGCCCACGAACGGTTCGATTGGGTGCTCTGCAACGTGCCGGCGCGCATCGGTCCGCGGGCCATCCGCTACCTGCTGCAGGGAGGCCGCGCGCTGGGCGCCGAGGTGCGGGTGGTGGTCATTCGCGATCTCGCGCCGGTGGTCGAAGGCCTGGGCCTCGAGGGCCTGACGCACGTCGCCCGCGGCCCGCGCCACGACATCTTCGCGCTTGCTCCAGCGGCGGTCTCCGTCGACCTGGACGACGAAGAGATCTACGCCCGCGATCAGACGCAGTTCGAAGGCTTGACGCTCTCGCGGCCGCACGACGCCTCGGAGGACCCCAAGCACCTGCCGCTCCTGGCGGTGCTGGCCCAGGCGCTGCCGCGCAAGGCGCCGAAGAACGCCCTGGTCTTTCGCGCCGGCTACGGCCCGCTGCCGCTGGCGCTCAAGGCCCGGTACCCGGCCTGCGAGGTCCTGGCGCAGGAGCGCGATCTGCTGGACGCGGCCTTCCTCAGGCGCAACGCAGCGAGTCTGGGACTACCGGTAACGGTCCGCGAGACGCTCTTTCCCGGGGAGGCAGCCGGCAAGGGAACCTACGCGCTGGTCTGTGGAGAGCTCTCGGCGCCCGCCGGCCAGGGGGTGGCCGTCCGAGAGCTGAAAGAGGCCTACGGACTTCTGGCCGAAGGGGGCGAAGCGCTCATTCTCGTGACGGAAAAGCAGGAGCGGGAGTGGCTGCAGGGGACCCCCCACGCGACCATCCTCCTGCGTCGCGAGGGGGCGTGTGTGCTACGCATTTCGCGCCCCCGGGCTTGATTTTTCGCGCTTTGGCGCGATCCGTCAGAGGGAAGAAAAGCGCGCCTCAGAGGGGAAACCCCTTTACGGGGAGGATCCGCATCTGCCAGAGTGCGCTAGATTTCGAGGGGACTTGTGCTCCCCCAGGGAGGAAAAAATCCGATGGCTGCCAAGAAAGCCGCTGCCAAGAAGCCCGCCAAGAAAACTGCCCGCAAGCCCAACGCTGCCTTCATGAAGGCCATGACGCCCAGCGCCGCCCTCGCCAAAATCGTTGGCGAGAAGCCGCTGCCTCGCACCGAGGTGGTGAAGAAGCTCTGGGCTTACGTGAAGAAGAACAACCTGCAGGACAAGAAGGAGAAGCGGAACATCAACGCGGACGAGACGCTTCGCGAAGTGTTTGGTGGCAAGAAGACCGTCTCGATGTTCGAGATGACCAAGCTGGTCAACGACAACCTGTCGTAAGCAATTCGCTTCGTTTGTCCGCGAGGGCGCTTCGGTCCGAAAGGACTTGAGCGCCCTTTGCGATTCGGGGGATCCCGATGCAGCTCGAATTGATCCCGCTCCTGCAAGTTCAATACGATCTCTATGCGCAGCCGCGGAGCATGGCGCGCTTCAACGAATATCTCGCGCGGATGATCGACGGCGAAGGCGAACTGCGCTTGCCGCTCTCGTCGATGAATCCGATGGCCAAGGATCACGCGGCGCGCGCGGTCAGCAGCTGGATGCAGCTCGACGCGGAGAATCTCGCTCGGGACGTCCTGCCGCACATCGCCAGAAGTTTCGCCGAAGCGCCCGGGAAACTGCGGCTGGGATTGGTGGTTGCAGACGACGCCGGCGGCGGCTGGACGAACTTCTACACGACGGACTTTGCGCACCGCTTCGAGTCGCAGGGACTGCTCGAGCGCGATTTCGCGGTGGCGCTGCTCTGGGTGAGCATTCCCCCGGACGCGGCAGTCATGATTCGCGAGCTCATGACTGCCGCGGCGCGCGCGGCCTGGCAACGGACGCGCGGTCTCGGGAAGACGCTGCGGGACCTGCTCGAGCAGGAGCACTTCGCGCTGACCTTCGCGGGAGGGCAGCCGAAGCCGATGCCCGCGCAGCATCTCGACGCGACCGGCGCGCCGACGCTCTTCGCGGCGCTCTACGGAGACGAAGCCGCGGTGTCGCTCGGATATTCGCCGCTCGGCGTGGAGGCCGCGCTCTGAGCGGAGCGCTGAGTGTTCGCGCCGTTTTGCCAGTCTTGAGGCTGCTCTGTGCGTGATTCCACGGCGGGCTCGGAGCCTGCTTTCCGTGGAAGGAGGCCTGGTGGACCTCAGGTGCGGCATGTCGCTGGTGCGCGCATGCGCTGCCGTCAGCCAGGGAGCGTTGCGAGGGACGGAGTCCTTCGCACAAGCGGAGGCCGAAGGCCGGAGCGCCCCAAAAAAGAGCGATGAATCTGGCGCACCTGGCTCGGCCGGAGCTCGCGGCGCGCTGCCCGGTGCACATCACGCAGCGGATGCGGCCGGGCGTGGCCATCTGCGGACGCAATCCCGGCTAGGCGTTGATTCAGAGCGCGCTGGGCTCCGCGAGCGAGGGGCAACGCAACATGTCACAATCTAGACACTTGATCCAGGCGCGGTCAGGAACGCTTCGACTTCTTGATGACCGGGCTGGCCTCGAGGCGATGCGCTTCCTTTGCCAGCACGAAGTGGCCCTGCATCGACATCCCGAACGATTTGCCGTTCAGCATCAAGCTGCGCGTGCCGCCCGACTTGCTCTCCATCAGCGAAACCGCCGGATTGCGTGAGAAGGCTTTGGCCACCGGCAGAAAACGCGGGTCGGCTTCGTCTTTGATCGCGGGCTTTTTGCTGGGCATTGAAAGAGCCTACCGCGATTAAAACCCGATTTGAATGGCGGACCATTCGCCATGGGTCTGCAGAGCGGCGCCGAGGTCTGGGAGCGCGGCGAGAAAGGCCGGCAGGGCGGCTTTGGCGGGGCCGGCGAAGATCATCCCCGAGCCGTTCAGCTTCTCGCGCTTGAGGCGCAGCGGGGTCCAGTGCAGCTCGACGGCCACTCCGCGCAGGCCCAGCTTGGCCAACTCGGCGAGCAGCGCGCGCGGACGAGTCAGAGCCTTGATCGGATACCAGAGGAGGAGTGCCGCGCCGCCCAGCCGCGCGGCCGTCCGCGCCGTGTCGGTCCACTCCTGCTTTTGCGTGAAGGGCGGATCGATCAGCACCAGCGAGCGGCCGGAGGGCTCGACCGCGAGGCCGTCGGATTCTCGCACGTCGGCTGCCGGCATCACCTTGCGCAACAGCGAAGCCGAGCGATTTTCAATCTCGTATAAAATTGTCGAATCGGCTGGGCGCAGCAGCTTCGCGGCGATCGACGGCGAGCCCGGGTAGATGCCCGGACGAACCGCGGCGGAGCCAGAGAAGCCACGGACCAGCGCAGCGTAGCGGCCCAACAGGCCTCCAGATGCGGAGAAGACGCGCTGCACGCCGTCGCCCCACTCGCCCGCGGAGCCGAGCTGGTAGAGACCGTCGCCGGCGTGCGTCTCGTAGTAGGTCAGTCGCTCGGAAGAGCGCGTCAGCTCTTCCAGCGTGGCGACGAGCGCGACGTGCTTGAAAACGTCGCCCGCATTTCCCGCGTGCCGGGCGTGCGCGTAGTCCATCAGACCGTCGGCCGCGCGGCCAGCGGGTCCGCGGCGGGCGGCGCCACGTAAGAGCGCTTGGGCAGCGTGTTCCAGAGCGAGGCGGCCAGCAGCGAGCCGATGAAGGCGAACGGCAGCACCACGTACGGCCAGATGCCCCAGCCGTGCTGCTGCAACAGGCTGCCCATGCCGAAGCCCACCACGCTGCCCGCGACGTACTGCATACCGTCGAAGAGCCCGGCGGCGGTGGCAGCGGCCTTCTTGCCGCCGAAGTCCATCGAGGCCGCGCCGGCGATCAGCGAGTGCCCCGCGTTGATGAAGAACTGCAGCGACGCCAGGACGATCACGGCCGGCAGCGCATTGTGCACCTGCCCCAGGCAGACCAGCGCGATCATCTGGCCGCCGAACGCGATGCAGATGACCGGCCCGCGCCGCGCCCCGAAGATGCGATCGCTGGCGAAGCCCGAGACGAGGCCAGCGCAGACGGAGAAGATGGGAATCAGCCAGGCCTGGAGCAGCTGCACGAGCGGCGCGTTGGGCGCGAGGCCGTGGACCTCCTTGAAGTAGAGGATGCTCCACTGATCGAGGATGCCCTGGCGGACGATGCCGGTGCAGAACGACGCGCCGGCGATGACCCAGGCCACCGGAGTCGCGAACACCTTGCGCAGGACGAAGCCCAGCGTGACCGGGCGCGCGGCATCTTCCGCGCTCTCGTCGCCCGTGTCGTATTCGCCCAGGCCGGCCTTGGCCGGCGAGTCGGCGACCAGGAAGTAGTCGAGCACGAAGAGCACCAAGAGCGCGACAGAAGGAACGAAAAACGCGCTCTGCCAGGCGTAGCGCGCGAGCAGCTGCGCGCCGACGAAGAAGGCCAGGAAGCGGCCCAGCTGGATCATGATGCCGAAGATGCCCGCGAAGCCGCCGCGCTCGCGCACGTTGAACCAGGCTGCGTTGATCTTGACGATGCTGAGCGCGCCGAACGACTGGAAGTAGAAGTTCGCGGCCGAGACGAAGGCGAGCGCGACCGCGGCGCTGCGGCCTCCTCCGCCGGACGCCAGGTGAACGCCGAGGATGGCGAAGATGCAGTTGCAGACCGCCGAGCCGCCCGCGCCGATGAGGATGGCCCGCTTGCCGCCGATGCGGTCCGCCAGCGGCCCGTTCAAGAAGACCGAGATGCCGTAGGTGATGAGGCCCGCGCTCTTGAGGATGCCGAGATCGACCTTGGTCCAGCCGAACGCCTTCAAGAGGTACGGATCGGCGACGGAGAGGTTGTACCGCGCCATGTAGAACATGGCGTACATCAGCCCGAGGAAGACCCAGTTCTGCGCGCGCCGCTTGCGAAAGGCTTCGTCGACCACCGACTGCTCCCGTCAAGAGTCGCGGGCACCGTAGTGTGAAACGCCTGTGTCTCAAAGTGACAACCGCTCGCCGGCACGGCTGTGGGCGCATGAAGGGTGTGATTTGTGCTTGACGGGGCGAATCTTTTTTCGAGAATAGTTCTCCAATTCGCACACCCAGCCCCGGAGGATGAACACATGGCAGCATTGAAGAACAGCAAGACGCACGAGAACCTGAAGGCCGCATTCGCGGGCGAGTCGCAGGCCAACCGCCGCTACCTCTACTTCGCCAAGCAGGCCGACGTCGAAGGCCGCCCTGACCTG
>DATBAA010000591.1:0-1543 GCA_036271755.1 Myxococcales bacterium
GGCACCACGAACTCGCGTTCCGCCTCGGCCGTCTCGCGGAACGACGCGGACTGCGCGCGGCCCTCGCGCAGCCAGCCGCGCAGCGCGCCGATCGTCTCTCGCTGGGACACGGAAAGCGGCACCTGCCGTCCGAGCGCGTCGAGGATGTCGGCGGTGCGGAACTCCCGGCCGCCGTCGTTGAAGCCGACGTACATGGCATCGACGATGGCCTGCTCGATCTCGGCGCCCACGTAGCCGACGGAGCTCTCGGCCAGCTTCGCCACGTCGAAGTCGGACCCCATCCGGCCGCGCTTTTCCAGGTGCACGGAGAAGATCTCGGCCCGCTCGCGCGCGGTGGGCAGGTCGAGGAAGAAGATCTCGTCGAAGCGCCCCTTGCGCAGCACCTCGGGCGGCAGGCTGGTGATGTCGTTGGCGGTGCCGACGACGAAGCAGGGCGCGGTCTTCTCCTGCATCCAGGTCAGGATCGTGCCGAACACCCGGGTGCTGGTGCCGGCGTCACCGCCGCCGTGCGCCAGCGCCTTCTCCATCTCATCGATCCACAGCACGCACGGCGCGACGGTCTCCGCCAGCCGCAGTGCGCGCCTGGTGCGCTCCTCGGCCTCTCCGACCAGCGCGCCGAACAGCGCGCCGACGTCCAGCCGGAGCAGCGGCAGCCGCCACAGGCCGCCGATCATCTTCGCGGTCAGGCTCTTGCCGGTGCCGGGGATGCCGATCAGCGCCATGCCCTTGGGCGCCGGGAGGCCGTACTCGCGCGCCTCCCTGGTGAACGCGCGCTCGCGCAGCCGCAGCCAGTCCTTGAGCACGTCGAGGCCGCCGACGTCGTCGGGCGTCTCGTGGACGGGGTAGAACTCCAGCGCCTCGCTGGCCCTGATCACCTCCTTCTTCTCCTGCACGACGGTCTCGATGTGCCGGTCGTCAAGCGCGTTGTCCCTGACGATGGCCTTGGCGTAGGCCCGCCGCGCCTGCGCCGCGGTCATGCCGAGCGCGGCGCGGCACAGCTTCTCCCTGACACCCGGCCTGAGGTCGACCCGGATGCCGGGCGTGCGCGTCAGCCCGTCGAGCACCTGGTCGAGTTCCGCCGCGTCCGGCAGCGGCAGCTCTATCACCACCGCTTCGTCGGCGAGCTCGTCCGGTACCGTCCGTGCGGGTGAAATGACCACGACGGACTTGCGGGTGAACTTCAGCCGCTGCGCCGCACCGCGCAGCTTCCGCTTCACCTGGGGGTTGGTCCAGCAGTCGTGGAAGTCCTTGAGCACCACGATCGCGTCCGCGTCGAGCTTCTCGACCTGCTCGATGACCGTCAGCGGGTCCCGCGCGGCGGGCGGCGATACGCCGCGGCCGGACACCGCCTCGAATCCGTCCGCCAGGTCCCAGGCGAGGCAGGCCCGCTGCCCGCGCTCGCACACCGCGCGGATGGCCTGCAGCGCGCGCTCCTCCTCGACCGTGACCACCACGATCAGCGTGTACCTGGCGCGCAGCAGCAGGTCAAGCTCGTTCTCGAAGTTCATCCGCGTGCTCCTCCGTCTTCCGCCGTTCAGTCAGT
>DATBAA010000592.1:0-5098 GCA_036271755.1 Myxococcales bacterium
CTCCTTGGCGGCCCATGTCTTCGCAAACACGGATCTACCAAGCCGCGCCGGTGCGCGCTTCCCCTGATCAGCTTCTTCCTGCCTCGCCACCCTCGACAGATCGCTTCAACTCACCCATATGAAGCTCAGGAGAACCTTAATTCGGAGGCTGCCGCAGCCAAATACGCCGCAAGCCCTCTAAAGGCGGTTCACAACAAGGATCTACAGAGGTTATTGGAACGAGTCCGTAAAGGTGCCAAATGAAAAGCAAAGAAGATCTTCCTGGGTATATGGAGTTTGCGAGTGTCGTCAGCGCTCAGCTGGACATAGCTCCGGATGATCTTCTTCGAGCCGCGGAGGAAACAGCTATTCACACTTTTGGCTGGCCTATTGGCCTCGTCTTGCACCGAGCCGACGCTACTCCGCATCCTACCGAGGATGGCATCGAAGCCGAAATCGGCACGAACACGATTGACAATAGCTACGACTACTGGCGCTTGGGCAGCAATGGCGATTATTACATTCTAAAATCGCTTTTTGAAGACGGCCGTTCAGAGAGAAGAGTAATTTTTTTTGACACCCGAGTCGTTAGGACTGCGGAAGTATTTCTCAGAACGGCAAGGCTATACAAGGCTCTCGGTGTGCCCGGCGACCACGTGTTCAACATGCGCATAGAGTATGGAGGATTAAGAGGAAGGGTACTATCCGTCATCAGCCCAAGTCGGATGCCTATCTTTCCAGAGCGAATTTCTTCAGTTGACTCCATCGTTCGCGAATATGAAGTGACGGTTGACCAGGTTTTGTCGGCAGCAGGCCTCAAGAACTTGGTTTACGACGTGACGAAGCGACTAGGCGAGGTTTTTCAGTTTTTTCGCGCTGACCAAGGCACGGTGAACCAAGCCGTGGATGCTTTTTTGGTGGGGCGCATAACTTAGCGTTTGAATTGGATTGATTCGTCTTCGAGGCGGCCGAAGCGGAAGAGTAAGAGGTCGCGGAGGTAGTTCTGGTAGAGGCGCCACGGATAGCGCGCGCCCTGCCGGGGTAACGAGGCGAGAGAGCGCTGGACGTAGCCGGAGGTCAGGTCGAGCATCGGCTCGGTGGGCAGCGAGGGGTCGGGGTTTTGCGGCACGCAGCTTCTCATGCCGCGCGCGTCCATTCGCTTGAGCAGCCGGCAGAAGTAGCTGCTCACCAGGTCGGCCTTCAAGGTCCACGAGGCGTTGGTGTAGCCGAGCACGTAGCCGAAGTTGGGGACTCCGCAGAGCATCAGGCCTTTGTAGCCGACGGTCTTGCTCAGCTCGATGTCGCTGCCGTCGACGGTGAACTGCATGCCGCCGAAGGCGAGCAGCGTCAGGCCGGTGGCGGTGACCACCAGATCGGCGGGCAGCTCGCCGCCCGTAGCCAGCTGGATTCCTTGCTCGTTGAATCGGGAGATCTCGCCGGTCACTACCGAGGCGCGGCCGGCGTGGATCGCCTGGAAGAGATCGCCGTCGGGGACGAGGCAGAGGCGCTGATCCCAGGGCTGGTAGCGAGGATTGAAATGCGTCTCCACCTCGTAGCCGCGGGGCAGCGCGCGCACCGCCTGCTTGCGAAGCAGCTTGCGCATGAAGCGCGGCCAGCGGCGGCTGATCTGGAAGAGCAGCATGGTCACCAGCACGTTCTTCCAGCGCACCGCCGCGTAGGCCGCTTTCACCGGCAAGAGGCGGCGCAGGAGATTCGCCAGCGGATCGCTCGCGGGCATCGAGAGCACGTAGCTGGGCGAGCGCTGCAGCATGGTGACGTGCGCGGCCGACTTTGCCAGCTCGGGAACGAGCGTCACCGCGGTGGCGCCGCTGCCGATGACCACCACGCGCTTGCCCGTGACGTCCAGATCGCGCGGCCAGGCTTGCGGATGAACGACCTGGCCGCGATAGGTTTCAATGCCTTCGAACTTTGGTTGATAACCTTGATCATAGCGATAGTAGCCGCTGCAGCAGAAGAGGAAGCTGCAGCTCAGCTTCTCGCCGTCCTGCATCTCCAAGAGCCAGCGGGACTCCGCGGAAGACCAGGCCGCGCGCAGGACGCGCTTCTGGAAGCGGATGTGGCGCGCCACATCGTGATCCTTCGCGGTCTGCACGATGTAGTCGAGGATCTTGCCGCCGGGCGCGATGGCCTTCGCGTCGCGCCAGGGCCGGAAGGCGTAGCCGAGCGTGAACATGTCCGAGTCGGAGCGGACGCCCGGATAGCGGAAGAGATCCCAGGTGCCGCCCATGGCCTCGCGCGCCTCGAGGATGGCGTAGCTCTTCCCCGGACATTCGGTCTGCAGATGGCAGGCCGCGCCGATGCCCGAGAGGCCCGCGCCGACGATGACGACGTCCAGATGCTCCACCGCAACTGCTTAGCACTTTATGCGCTGCAGGAAGCCTGGGCGGCGGTGCGCAGGATGATGGTCTTCCACGCCAGCATGGCGCCGTCGGTCATCTGCGCGGTGTCGAAGATGTAGTTGGCGGCAGTGGTGGCGTTCTTCGGCAGCACGGTATCGGAAGTATTGGTGGTGTCGCGCGAGCCGCGGGCGTCGTACAAAGGCTCGCTGCCGATGATTGAATTGTCGAGCGCGTCGGTGAAGAAGAGCTGCGTCGTCAGATAAGCCGTACCGCCCACGCGGATGGTCAAATGCACGTGGATGGTGCGGCTCGAGTACCAGCCCGGAAAGCAGCTGTCGAAGTATGCCTTGCCGCTGGCGTCGGTGGTCTGCCGGCCGCGGAAGTACAAGTGCGACGTGTAGTCGGAGTCATTGCCGGTGCAGAAGGCGACGTTCTCATTCGCCGTATCGTCGCCCGAGTATTTGCCCACCGCCGAGGTGTGCCAGACGTCGATGCTGGCGCCGCTCACGGGATTACAGTTGGAATCGAGAATGCGCAGCGCCAGGCGCATGGGCAGGCCGTTCTGGCCGTCGCTGATGTCCTGCCGCACGGTCGAGGCAGAGTCGTAGCAAGGTCCTTGTGTCATCTCGCAGCTCAGGGCGCACGCGGCCGCGGTGACGAACGGATCGGGATAGCTGGCCTTCGCGGTCATCGCCGCGGTGCCGCCCGTGGCCCAGCCCGCGGCGGAGGTGCCGCCGTCGGTGGTGGTGCCCGCGTCGGTGCCGCCGGAGCTGGTGCCTGCGTCCGTGCCGGCTCCCGTGTCGCTTCCGTCCGAGGCGCCGCCGCAGCGGGCGAGCAGCCCCGAGGCAAACGCCACCGTACCGAATTGCAAGACAGCCCGCCGTCCGCGCCGCTTCGAGTCAATCATGCGAGGTCCGACGAGGGTCGGCCGCCGCTGGTTCCGTTAGCGTTTGTGAAGAGCCTACTTCTGGTTTCGCTTGCGCATCTCTTCGCGCGTGAAGAGGCCCTTGTCGACGCAGAGCTCGGCCAGCGAGCGCAGGATGAGCGCGCCCTTTTCCATCGAGCCGCGGATGGCCTCGATCATCTTCAAGTCATCCGCCGACAGCTCGTTGACGGCGGCGTCCGCCGGGTGCGGCGGCGGCGCGAAGAGCCCTTCGAAGGAAGTGGGCAGCGGCGGCGGTAGCGGGGGCCGCTTCATCTTCGGGTCGGTCTTGGGCGCGATCATGCCCATGGGCATGCCGCCGCTGGACGTCACCTCCGAGGGCGAGTCGTCGAGCGGGATCTCGTAATCCTCTGCGATGGGCGGCGGCTTGATCTTGCCCGTCTTCGAGGCCACCTGCGCCGGCACCGGCACGCCCAGCTGCGCGGCGATGCGCGAGAGCGGCGAGCCGTCGGTGTTCACCTCGCTGACGCCCACCACCTCGAACCGCTCGTTGTCGTCCGCCGAGCTGATCTCGATGGGCGAGAGCTGCACGTCGCCCACCGCCTCGGACACGTTGCTGCCCGCGTTGGGAGCGGCGTAGAGCGTTCGCACCGCACGGAGGATCTCGCTGGGCCCGGCCACCGCCGGCCGCACGCGCTTCTGCGTCTTGCGGCGGATGAGGCCGATGGCCTCCTGGTCGGTGGGGTCGGCCATGGCCAGCCACAGAAGCTCGCCGTTCTCGCGCAGCGCCACCGGCAGGACGAAGTGGGCGGCGCACATGCGCGCGTCGAGCAGCGCCAGCGCGGCCGGTTCGGGCGGAGTCATGCCGATGTCGATGCGCGGCAGCCCCAGCTCCACCGAGATGGCCCGCGCCACGGTGCCCTCGGTGGCGTAGCCCATCTCCGCCACCTGCTGCACCAGCACGCCGCCCGAGCTCGAACGGCCGCGGCTCATGACCGCGTCATGCTGACGCTCATCGATGATCTGCAGCTTGACCAGCAACTCGACTATCGCCACGTGCCCAAGATACCGCCCTATCGGCCTTTCCGCGACTTTGGATCAAGATCAACCGCAAAGCGCGCGAAGCGCGCAAAGAAACTCCAACCAAACCCAAAAAAGGCCGTCCCATTTTTCGTTGGAGATTGATCGAGCCGCTTAGCGCGCTTGGCGCGCTTTGCGGTTGAAACGAAGAGAGAGCCTCAGGCGCGGACGATGGAGAGGTTTTCGGCGGCGCCGGTGGCTTTGCCCTCGCGCGGGGCGTGCTCACCCGACGGGCGCGCGCCCGACTCTGGCGGGGTGAGCTGGACCAGGTATTCGCCGGTGAAGCAGGCGTCGCAGAAGGAGCGCTGCTCGGCCTTGGCCGCCGCGTGCATGCCCTCCTTGGAGAGGTACCCCAAGGAGTCGGCGGTGATGTACTTGGCGATCTCGGGCTCGGTGTGCGAGGCGGCGATGAGCTCGCTGCGGACCGGCGTGTCGATGCCGTAGTAGCAGGGCCAGCGGGTGGGCGGCGCGCTGATGCGCAGGTGCACTTCGCGGGCGCCGGCGTCGCGGATCATCTTCACGATCTTGCGGCTGGTGGTGCCGCGGACGATGGAGTCGTCCACCACCACCACGCGCTTGCCCTTCACGACGCCTTGCACGGGGTTGAGCTTCAGCTTGACGCCGAAGTGGCGGATGGACTGCGATGGCTCGATGAACGTCCGGCCCACGTAGTGGCTGCGGATGAGCCCCAGATCGTAGGGAATGCCGCTCTCTTCGGCGAAGCCCAGCGCCGCGGGTACTCCCGAGTCGGGCACCGGCACGACGACGTCCGCCTCGACCGGGCACTCCTTGGCCA
>DATBAA010000593.1:0-11591 GCA_036271755.1 Myxococcales bacterium
GTTTAATCAACAGTTCAATTTGCGATCAATACGGCACTTCGAGCAGAGTCAATTCCGGATGCTTCTCGCGCTGCTCCTCGCCGTCTTCGACTTCACCGCCCCCGCCGACTGGATGGCCCGCAACGCCGCTTTGCTGAAGCAGCGGACGCTGGCGAGCGTCGTGCTGCCCGGCCGCGCCCCGCAAGGCTTCGCGCTCCTCACCGCCATCTGTGGCGGAGCGCGTCATCCCGAGCTGGCCAGCCTGCCCGACGAAGCTCTCGAAGAGGCGGTTCGCGAGGACGTGAAGCGCGCGCTGGGCGCCGGGAGCGAGCCGCACTACCGGCGCATCGTCCGCTACTCCGAAGGGATTTCCCAGTACGAGGTGGGTCACGCAGAGCGCGTCCAGAGCCTGCGCGAGCTGACCCGCGAGCTGCCGCCGCTGGAGCTGGCCGGAGCCGCCTATGACGGCGTCTCGGTCCCCGACGTGGCCCGCTCCGGCGCCGCCGCGGCCCTCCGGCTTTTGTCCTAGGACTGTTGTTTAATCAACAGTTCAATTTGCGATCAATACGGCACTTCGAGCAGAGTCAATTCCGGATGCTTCTCGCGCTGCTCCTGGCCGTCTTCGACTTTACCGCCCCCGCCGACTGGATGGCCCGCAACGCCGCTTTGCTGAAGCAGCGGACGCTGGCCAGCGTGGTCCTGCCCGGCTCGCACGACGCAGCCAGCTACAGCCTGGGGCGCGACTCTCCGGTCTGCGCGGCGCGCGCGAGCCGATTCGCCGGCCTGGCCTCCTTCGTCGCCGCGCCCCGGGCGCGCACCCAGGAAGTGTCGCTCACCGCGCAGCTCGAGGGCGGCGTCCGCTATCTCGATCTGCGCGTCTGCGCGGTGCCGGGAAAGACGCGGCGCTTCTTCGTCCACCATACCTTCCTGGGCGCGCCGCTCGAGGATCCGCTCAAGCAGATCGACGACTTCTCCCGAGCCCACCCGCGCGAGGTGCTGCTGCTCGACTTCCAGCACCTGAGCGGCTTCGACGATCAGGACCGGCACCAGCTGGCGCACGATCTGGAGAAGCGCTTCGCGGGCCGGCTCTTGCCTTCGGACACCGTCCCCGGCGTGCTGACGCTGCAGCAGCTCTGGGACGCGCACGTCAGCATCGTCGTGCTGGTGGACAAGGCGCCGTCCTCGCCGCACCTCTTCGACCGCACCGCCACGCTGGTCTCGCGCTGGCCCAACGCGCCGTCCGTCGCCGCGCTCTTGAAGGCGCTGCCGTGGATGACGCAGGAACAGCAGGGGCTGCACGTGCTGCAGTGGCAGCTGACGCCCGGGGTGGGCCACTTCCTGCGCCACCCCTTCTCGTCGCTGCGCGACTTCGCCGTGGGCACCAACAAGCTCATCGAGGACGGCACGCTGGCGAAGCTCTTGCCGGGACATCACCTGAACGTCGTGATGACGGACGACGCGGTGAAGATCGCCGGCTCCATCGCCCGTCTCAACGAACGCTAGAGCAGCTCGGGGGCAACGTTGGGCTGGCCCTCCGCGAAGCGCTCGGGGCGCAGCGCGCGGACGTCGAGCGAGGTCCGCCTGCCGGCGATCATCTCGGCGAGCAAGAGCCCCAGCGCGGGCGCGTGCATGACGCCGTGGCCGGACGAGCCGTTGGCGAGCCACAGGTTCTCGCAGCCCGGCGCGCGGCCCAGCAGCGCGTGCTTGTCGGGCGACATCTCGTACAAGCCGGCCCAGGACCGCTGCGGCTCGATCTTCACCTCCGCCAGCGCGGGCACGCGCGCGCGCGCGAGGCGCACCACCTCGTCGATCCAATCGGCCTCGAGCGCGGTGGAGAAGGGCTCGCGCGGATCTCCCGGATTGGGCTTGAGCAGCAGCACGCGCCCGTCGCGGCCGCGAAAGTGGAAGCCGTCGCCCATCCAGATGGTCATCGGCAGCTCGGCGGGCAGCGCCTTGGTCAGCGCGGTCGCGGCCACTTGCCTGCGCAGCGGCGCGACCGGAACCTCGACACCGGCGAGGCGCCCCACTTCGCCCGCCCAGGCCCCCGCCGCGTCGACGAAGTGAGTCGCCGCCACCGTCTCACCAGAGGCCAGCCCCAACGCGCGGACCTTGCCGTCTTCCTGATCGACCGCGACCACTTCTTCGCCGTACCGGACATCGAGCCCGCGCGAGTAGCCGCGCAGGATCTCCAGCGGCCGGATGAAGCCGTCGGTCGGGCAGAACGCGCCGCCCGCGAAGTCGCCGCCGCCGTCGGTGATGTAAGGATTGAGCCGGGCGATCCCGGCCGTGTCCACCAGCCGCGCCTCGTGCAGCCCTGCCGCCCGCTGCACGCGCAGGGCCTCGCGCAGCACCGCCATCTCCGAGGCGTCCTGCGCGAGCCAGAGGTAGCCTCGCTGCTCGAAGCCCGGGTCCACTCCCGTCTCTTCGCGAAAGCGCAGCAGCTTCTCCCGCGCCAGGAGCGAGAGCCGCACGTTGACGTCCGTCCCGTACTGCGCGCGAAACCCGCCGGTGGCGCGGCCGGTGCTGCCTTCGCCCTGCATGGCGCCGCGCTCGAAGATCACCACGTCGCGCACGCCCAGCTTCGACAGATGCCAGCCGATGCTGGCGCCGACGACTCCTCCGCCGACGATGGCGACCGAGGTCTTCAAGCCTTCTTCCGCGCCTTGGCCTTGCCCAGCTGCACCCGGAAGCGCAGCCGCGCCTTGTCCGGCAGCGCGTCCTCGAGCAGCAGTGTTCCGGTCACCGAGCCGCCGTTCACCTCTCCCGGCACCGCGGCGTAGTGGAGCCAGTTGCCGTCCTGCTCGCTCTCGACGATGAAGCGGACGTTGGCGCCGGCAGGCAGGTCCTTCACCTTCGCGGACAAGTCGACCTCGCCGCCGTGCGCGAGCTTCTTCTGGCTCCACTTCAAGTCGCTGAAGGTGCCTTGCGGCGACTCTCCCTCGAGCGGCGGCGGCGTCGAGGGCGAGATGCGCACCTTGACGCGGTCGCCGCTCTTGGACACCGCGCTGTAGGCGAGCTCGCGAAAGTCCCAGGTCACTGCCCGTACCCCTTGATCTTCCCGGCCAGGAGATCGTCGTAGAACTCTTCCAAGAAGTCGATCTGCGCGTCGAGCGTCAGCCCGAACTTCGTCGCTTCGGTGAGCGCGTCGTCCGCGGGCCAGCCCTGCACCGCCATGCGATAGCAGGCGACGGCCACCCCGGTCCGTCCCGTCCCGCCGGCGCCGTGTACGTAGACTTGCTGAAACGATTTGTTGCTCGCGAAGTCGAGGAACTTCCGCATCTGCTCCTGCGCCGGCACGCCCTCGGGCGCGATCTCGAGGCGCAGCGTCATCAGGCCCGCGGCCTTCACCGCCGCGCCCTCGTCGATCTCGGCGGCCACGTTCGCCACCCCCTTGAAGCCGTGGCCCTTCAGATCGAGCAGTCCTTGCGCGTCCGTCCGCGCCCCGCGCGAAAGCGTCTGAGACACCTTGAAGGCGTACTGCTTGATCGGGTAGCGGACGCCCTTCACCTCGGTGAAGCCCAGCGCCGCTCCCGGTTTGCTCCAGGCTGCCAGCGTTCCGGCGTCGACCGTGGCCGCGTCGGCGAAGCCCAGCACCGATCTGGGCGGCCGGACCGTGGCGCTTTCGCTGTAGAGCGGCATCGCCGCAGACTCTCGCGCGAAGCAACCGCGCGGGCAACCACTAACGCGATGCGGTATTGTTTATTAACGCGATGCGGTATTGTTCGTGAATGTAAAGCAACACACTCCTTCAGTCGTATTTGCGCTCTTGCAAGCGCCGCGCGCTTCCGACTAATTAGCAACCCGTGCCCGAAACGCTCCTGGAGACGCGCGGACTGTGCAAGCAGTTCCGCGGATTCTACGCAGTCAAGGGCGTCGATCTCAAAATCGAGCGCGGCACCATTCACGCGCTGATCGGCCCCAACGGCGCGGGCAAGACCACCTGCTTCAACCTGCTCACGCGCTTCCTGCCGGTCACCGAAGGCGCCATCCTCTACGAGGGCAAGGACATCACCCACCTGCCGCCGGCCAAGGTGGCGCGCATGGGCCTCGTGCGCTCGTTCCAGATCTCGGCGGTGTTCGGCAACCTGACCGCGCTGGAGAACGTCCGCATCGCGCTGCAGAAGCGGCGCGGCTCTTCATTTGATTTCTGGCGCAGCGACCTCGTCCTCAAGGAGTACGACGACGAAGCGCGCGCGCTGCTCGCCGAGGTGGGTTTGGAGAAGTTCGCCGAGACCCCGGCCGTCGAGCTCTCCTACGGCCGCAAGCGCGCGCTGGAGATCGCCACCACGCTCGCGCTCTCGCCGCGCATGCTGCTCCTCGACGAGCCGACGGCGGGCATGGGCCACGAAGACGTGGAGCGCGTGGCGGCGCTCATCTCGCGGGTGGCCAAGGATCGCACCGTGCTGATGGTCGAGCACAACCTGGGCGTGGTCGCGCGCCTCTCGCACCGCATCACCGTGCTGGCCCGCGGCGAGGTGCTGGCCGAGGGAGACTACGCCAGCGTCTCGAAGAACCCGGCGGTGGTGGCGGCGTATCTGGGGAGCGAGCATGAGTAGCGCCCCGCTCCTGCAAGTGAAGGGGCTGCAGGCCTGGTACGGCGAATCGCACGTGCTCCACGGGGTCGACCTCCACGTCGACGCCGGCGAGCTGGTGACGCTGGTGGGCCGCAACGGCGCGGGCAAGAGCACCACGCTCAAGTGCCTGATGGGCGTCATCGGCAAGCGCCAGGGCTCGGTCGTCCTGAGCGGCGTCGAGACCATCGCTTTAGCCTCGTACAAGATCGCCCGCCTGGGCATCGCCTGGTGCCCGGAGGAGCGCGGCATCTTCGCCAGCCTCGACGTCGAGGAGAACCTCTTGCTGCCGCCGGTGGTGCGCGAAGGCGGCCTCACCACCCAGCAGGTGTTCGAGCTCTTTCCCAACCTGAAGGAGCGGCTCGGCACCGCGCAAGGAACGCGGCTGTCGGGCGGCGAGCAGCAGATGCTGGCGATCGCGCGCATCCTGCGCACCGGGGCGAAAATGCTGCTGCTGGACGAGCCGACCGAGGGCCTGGCGCCGGTGATCGTGCAGCAGATCGGCAAGGCCATCCGCGAGCTGAAGAGCCGCGGCTTCACCATTCTTCTCGTCGAGCAGAACCTGCGCTTCGCCGGGCAGGTGGCCGACCGCCACTACGTGATGGAGGGCGGCAAGGTGGTCGACGAGATCCCCAACGCCCTCTTGCAGCAGAGCATGCCCAAAGTCCGAACCTACCTGGGAGTCTGAGCCATGAAAACATTTGCTGTAGCAACTTTTGCCGTAGCAACCATTGCCGTGGCCACCGCGGCGCGCGCCGACTTCACCGACGGCGTGATCAAGATCGGCGTGCTCAACGACGCCTCCGGCCTCTACGCCGACCTCTCCGGCAAGGGCGGCATGGTCGCCGCGCAGATGGCGGTCGACGAGATGGGCGGCAAGATCGGCAAGACCCCCATCGAGCTGATCTACGCCGACCACCAGAACAAGCCCGACATCGGCGCCGGCATCGCCCGGCAGTGGTTCGACGCCGACCACGTCGACGCCATCGTCGACGTGCCCACCTCCTCGGTGGCGCTCGCCGTCGCCCAGGTGGTGAAGGAGAAGAACAAGGTCTTCCTCGCCAACGGCCCCGGCACCAGCGACCTGACCGGCTCGAAGTGCTCGCCCAACACCGTCCACTGGGCCTACGACACCTACGCGCTCGCCAACGTCACCGGCAAGGCGACGGTGCTGTCGGGCGGCAAGACCTGGTTCTTCCTCACCGCCGACTACGCCTTCGGCCAGGCCCTGGAGCGCGACACCACCAAGGTGGTGGAGGCCAACGGCGGCAAGATCCTGGGCGGCGTGAAGCACCCGCTCAATACATCCGACTTCTCCTCGTTCCTGCTGCAGGCGCAGTCGTCGGGCGCGAACGTCGTCGGCCTCGCCAACGCCGGCGGCGATACCATCAACTCCATCAAGGCCGCGCACGAGTTCGGCCTCACCAAGGGCGGCCAGAAGCTGGCCGGCCTGCTCATCTTCTTGACCGACATCCACTCGCTGGGCCTCGACACCGCCCAGGGTCTGCTCTTCTCCAGCTCCTTCTACTGGGACCGCGACGCCAAGACCCGCGCCTGGTCGAAGAAGTTCGCCGAGAAATACAACGGCCGCATGCCCACCATGGTGCAGGCCGGCGTCTACGCGTCGGTGCTGCACTACTTGAAGACGCTCAAGGCCACCCAGGCGGACGGCGACGGCAAGGCGGTCGTGGACGCGATGAAGAAGATGCCCACCGACGACAACCTCTTCGGCAAGGGCACCATCCGCGCCGACGGCCGCAAGATCCACAGCTTCTACCTCTACGAGGCGAAGAAGCCCTCCGAGTCGAAGAGCGAGTGGGACTTGTACAAGCTGGTGAAGGAGATCCCGGGCGACCAGGCTTTCCGTCCGCTGACCGAGGGCGGCTGCTCGATGGTGAGCGCGGCCAAGTAATGACGCTCGCGGTCCCCGTCCAAGCGCTCTTCGGCCAGGTCTTGATCGGCCTCATCAACGGCTCGTTCTACGCGCTGTTGTCGCTCGGACTGGCGATCATCTTTGGCTTGTTGAACGTGATCAACTTCTGCCACGGCGCGCTCTACATGCTGGGCGCGTTCGTGGCGTGGTTCCTCTTGGAGAAGACCGGCCTGGGCTACTGGCCGGCTTTGCTGCTGGCGCCGCTCATCGTCGGCGCTTTCGGCATTTTCATCGAGCGGCTGCTGCTCAAGCGGCTGGCCGGCCTGGATCCTCTGTACGGCCTCTTGCTCACCTTCGGCATCGTCCTCTTCCTGCAGGGCCTCTTCAGCAACTGGTTCGGCTCTTCGGGCATGCCGTACGACATGCCCAAGCAGCTGCAGGGCGGACAGGCGCTGCCGTTCATGTTCCTGCCCAACTATCGCGTCTGGGTGGTGGGCATCTCGCTGGTCGTCTGCCTCGGCGTCTGGGCGATCATCGAGCGCACGCGCCTGGGCTCGCGGCTGCGCGCCGCCACCGAGAACGCGCCGCTGGTGAGCGCCTTCGGCATCGACGTGCCGCGGCTGGTGACGGTGACCTACGCGCTGGGCGTCGCGCTGGCCGCGCTCGCGGGAGTGCTGGCGGCGCCCATCTACCGGGTGAGCCCGCTGATGGGCGCGGACCTGATCATCGTGGTCTTCGCCGTCGTCGTCATCGGCGGCATGGGCTCCATCCTGGGGTCCATCGTCACCGGCTTCGGCCTGGGAGTTCTCGAGGGTCTCACCAAGGTCTTCTATCCGGAGGCCTCGAACACGGTCATCTTCGTGGTGATGGCCGTCGTGCTGCTCATCCGCCCCGCCGGCCTCTTCGGACGCCAGACGTGATCAAGAGCCAGCGCGTACCGATCGCGATCATGGTGCTGCTCATCGCGGTCTCGCCCTTCTTCGTCTACAAGGTCTTCCTCGAGCGGGCGCTCTGCTTCGCGCTCTTCGCCTGCGCCTTCAACATGCTGCTGGGCTACAGCGGCCTGCTCTCCTTCGGCCACGCGCTCTTCTTCGGCGGCGCCTCCTACTTCGCGGCGAACGCTGCCAGCCAGTGGGGCTGGTCTCCGACGCCGGCGCTGCTGCTCGGCACCGTCGCAGCCGGCCTCTTGGGAACGGTCGTCGGACTGCTCGCCATCCGCCGGCAGGGCATCTACTTCGCCATGATCACCCTGGCGCTGGCGCAGATGTTCTACTTCTTCTGCTTGCGCGCCGACTTCACGGGCGGCGAGAACGGCATTCAAGGAGTGCCCGCGGGCAAGCTCTTCCACTTCATCGACCTGGAGAATCCCTGGGCCGCGTACTGGACGGTCGCGGGCGTCTTCCTGCTCGGGTTCGCCATCCTCCACCGCGCGGTCCACTCGCCCTTCGGCCAGGTGCTGAAGGCCA
Organism: Myxococcales bacterium; assembly: GCA_036271755.1. Lineage (GTDB taxonomy): Bacteria > Myxococcota > Myxococcia > Myxococcales > 40CM-4-68-19 > 40CM-4-68-19. Next base: position 7,890 of record DATBAA010000593.1, read on the forward strand.
TTCGCGAGAACGAGCCGCGCGCCATCTCGCTGGGCTACGACGCCGACCGCTACAAGCTCATCGCCTTCATCATCTCCGCCACGCTGTCGGGTCTGGCGGGCGCCACCAAGGTGCTGGTCTTCCACCAGGCGTCGCTCACCGACGTCTACTGGGGCACCTCGGGCGAGGTGATCTTGATGTGCCTGCTGGGCGGCGTCGGCACGACCTTCGGGCCCATCGCCGGCGCGGTGTTCCTCATCGCGCTGGAGAACTACCTGGCGCAGCTGGGCAGCTGGGTCACGGTCGTGCAGGGCGCCATCTTCATCATCTGCGTGCTCGCCTTCCGCCGGGGTCTCTTCGGCGAGCTGTCGCGCGTGCTGAAACGGGAGCTGTGAGATGAAACTGCAGGGAAAAGTCGCGCTGGTCACCGGCGCCGCGAGCGGTCTGGGGCGCGCCATCGCGCAGCGCTATCTGTCGGAGGGCGCCAAGGTCTGCATCGCCGATGTTCGCGGGGCCGACGTGGCCGCTCGCGAGCTCGGGGCGTCCGCCATGGGTGTCTCGATGGACGTCACCGACGAAGCCCAGGTCGAATCGGGTATTGCGCAATGCGTAAATAGTATGGGTGGCATAGATATCCTCGTTTCCAATGCCGGGGTGCAGCATATCGCGCCGTTGGTCGATCTAAAGCTGGCCGATTGGCGCAAAATGCTGGCCATCCACCTCGACGGAGCCTTTTTGACGACTCGCGCCGTAATGCGTCAAATGATTAGCCAAGGCCGCGGAGGGACTATCATTTACATGGGTTCGGCGCACTCGAAAGAGGCCTCGCCGCTCAAGTCACCCTATGTCACCGCCAAGCACGGACTCATCGGTTTGTGCAAATCGGTTGCCAAGGAAGGCGCTGCCGCGGGCATCCGGGCCAACGTCATCTGCCCGGGCTTCGTTCGTACACCTCTGGTGGAACGGCAGATCCCGGAGCAGGCGCGCGATCTCGGCATCTCCGAGGAAGAAGTCATCAAGAACGTGATGCTCAAGAACACCGTCGACGGGCTATTTACGACGCTTGAAGACGTAGCCGAAACAGCGTTGTTTTTCGCGGCTTTTCCATCCAACGCACTCACTGGGCAATCGATTCTGGTGAGTCACGGATGGCACATGCAATGACGTGCTGCGGTATTTGTAACAGTGATGCAACTCACTCAATGTTTGCATTTCAAACATCATTCTGTAGAGTGCGCACATCGTCTTTGCGCCGTCCCTCAACCAAACGATCGCAACGGCGCAACCAACCTACCCCGGTTCTCAAACCGATTACGAAGTTCCTTTAGGAGGATGCCGATGAAGGCCATCTGCAGGGCACTTGCCCTCGCGCTGCTGCTTGCACCCGCCGCTTCTTTCGCTGTCAAAATTCCCATCCCGATCGACGGAGCTACTCTAAACATCAGCGCCCAGATCCAGTCGCAGTTCCTGATGAACCAGAACGGTGCTCCAGATGGCACCAGCAACAGCTACGACATCTTCATGCGCCGCACCCGCCTGCTCTTCAACGGCGATGCGAGCCAGAACTTCACCTACCTGCTGCAGATCGACAACGCGAACTTCGGCAAGTACGGCAACTGGACCCCGCGCGCCATCATCCAGGACGCCTGGGTCGGCTGGGCTCCGGGCGGCATCACGGGCGGCACGGTCCTCTACATCGACGCCGGCATCCTGCTGATCCCGATCTCCCACCACCTCCTCGAGAGCACGACGAACTTCGTCGGCGCCGACGTGCAGATTGACGCCTTCCGCTTCGCCGGCAACGTCTTCCAGGGCCTCCGCGACACCGGCGTGCAGCTTCGCGGCTGGGCGCTCGACAAGAAGATCGGCTTCCGCGGCGGTATCTACGAAGGCATCACCCCGGGCGCCCCCATCCTCGGCACCGCGCCCATCAACATCAACGGCGTTCCCGCCGCTGCCCCGGCCGCGGCCTGCACCATCACGCCGTCCGGCACCGCCACCACGGCGGCCAGCTGCTTGACCCCCAAGCGCAACCCGGCCTTCGGCGGTTACGTCGGCTTCGACATCATCGGCTCTGAAGAAGGCGGCTGGCTGTACGGCGCGTACAAGTGGGGCAAGGACCCCATCCTCAGCGTTGGCGTCGCCGACAACTACCAGTCGCTGGCCGTCCGCAACCTGAACGGCAACCTCAACGACCAGAACGTCTTCGCCGCCGACGTGTACCTCAACCTGCCCATGACCGAGGCCAACGAGCTCGTGTTCGAAGGCACCCTCTACCTGAACAGCAACGGCTCGAACACCGCCAACACCGGCTTGGGCATCAGCGCCAACCTCGGTTACCGCTTCGGCAAGATCGCCGCCTACGTCGCCTACGACTACTTCCAGGCCAAGGACTGCGACGCCAGCAACGGCGCGCTGACCGCCGCCCAGCAGGCCACCTGCCTCGCGCAGGGCGCCGGCACCCCGCACTCGGCCGACACCCGCGAAGGCAAGGTCGGTTTGAACTACTTCTTCAACAAGAACCTCAACCACGTGAACCTCGAGTTCGCCTCCAACCACGGCCAGTCGACCTACGGCGCGGGCGGCATCACCAACGGCAACGCCGGCTACGCTCCGCTGGCGCTCGACCCGCTCACGGGCGCGACTGCCCGCCGCGCGTTCAACGCCAACCTCCGCAACCAGGCGTTGTACTCGCTGCTCGCTCACTGGAACTTCTTCTTCTAGAGAGCTTCCGCAGAAACCTTGAGAAGGGCCGCCGAGAGCACCCGGCGGCCCTTTTCTTTTCAGCGAGCCGCTGGGCAGAGCGGCGCCGAGTCGCTCAGCTCCTGCAGCGCGTCCGACTTCTCCAGCTCCTTCACCAGCGGCTGGACGGCCTGCTCCGCCTCTTCGGCCGTCGCGGGCAAGGCAGAGAGCTTCAGCGGCAGCTCGTCGATCTGCCTGCCCTTGCCGTCGTCGATGGTGAGCGTGACGGCGGCGCCGCCCGCGGCGTCCATCTCTGCCTTCACGTTCAAGAGCGCTTCGAACTCGCCGTTGCGCTCCAGGCAGAAGCCGCGCACGAGCAGGGCGCGCACGAGGCCCTCCCGCAGCTGCTGGGCCTGCAGCGCGCTCGAGAGCGGACTGGCCAGGACTCCTTCCGCCACCCGCAAGGGAACGCGCCGGACCTGATCCGGTGCGGCCCGCCCATGAGCACAGCCAAGGAGGAGCGCCAGCGTCAGCGAGATTCGTTTCGGCATGAGGCTCGTTCTAACCTCAGCCGTGTTCGATGGCTGCTTCGCGCTGCAGGGGCGTGCTCGCCTCGGCCTCTTTCTGGCTGGCGATGAGGGTGAAGATGGCCGGCAAGAGGAAGAGCGAGAGCAGCGTGGACGAGGTGAGTCCGCCGACCACCGCCAGCGCCAACGGACGATTGGCTTCGGTGCCGGCCTCCAGGCCCATCGCGGTAGGCAAGAGGCCGATGACGGTCGCGAGGCTGGTCATGACGATGGGCGTGAAGCGGGTGCGGCCGGCGTCGACGATGGCGTCGGCCAGCGACCAGCCTTCTCCCAATTTTACCGCCGCGTGGTCGACGAGGAGGATGCCGTTGGACACCGCGATGCCCACCACCATGAGAATTCCCATCAGCGCCGTCACCGAGAAGCCCTGGCCCACGGACAAGAGCGCCAGCACGATGCCGATCAACGTGCAGGGAATGGTGAAGAGCATCACGAACGGCAGCCGGATGGAGCG
>DATBAA010000594.1:0-4720 GCA_036271755.1 Myxococcales bacterium
CCAGCTGGGGCGGCGGACGGCGGCCCTGGACCACCGCGAGCGCGATCACGCTCAAGGTGGCGAGGCCGACCAGCGCCCAGATGAAGGTGTCGCTTCGCTGCCGCAATGCTCTCGCCGTCACCGGCCAACCATGCGGGCGCCAGGGGGCTGCGTCAAGGCACAAGTCGGGTCACCGAAAAGTCGCCAAAGGTGCGAACGCGTGCTTCCGTACCAGGCATGAAGTGGCTGCTGGGGTTCATGCTGCTGGTCGCGCTGGTCGTGGGCGCGCTCTTGGTGCCCATCCAGGGCAAATCGCTCTATGCGCGCGGCGCGGTCCGCGAGGTAGCGCACTTCGTCGCCCATGGCTTGCGCGCCGGCTGGGACGCCATCGCTGCCGCCTCGTCGAACAAGGATCACCCGCAGTCAACTCGCGCGGCGACCGCGCATTCCCAAAAAGCAAAACCGTCCGCGAAACCCCAGGCTTCGGCCGCGCCAAAGACGAGCCGCGAAGGCATCGTCCAGCAGCTGCCGAAGGAAAGCCTCAAAGCAGCGGATCAGGAAGCTTTGAAGAACCTGATCGTCAACAGCCGATAGCCCAGGGCGGGCATTTCTCCGCGCGCGGCTGTTGACTGCCGCACCGGACGCTGGACACCGGCCACCGGCACCAATAGAAAGCCGCCCGTGTTCGGCATCCCCCGCAACCGCCTGCCCATCGCCGTCGCGCTCGTCATCCTGCTCGCGTTCATCTTGAGCTGGCTGCAGGGGCGGTTCGACGCGACCGACGCCAAGAAGGCCATTACCTCGGCCATGTCCTGGAAGCCCGCGGGCTCGAGCAGCGTCTTCGACGCCATCGCGGCCCGGGGCGAAGGCGACCCGCAGTGCGTCGGCAAGGTCGTGAGCCAGCTCCTGGGCGACGTCGAGGTCCGCTGCGCCACGCCCAAACATCCGGAAGTCGAGTACGAATTTCGCGTGCTGCTCGACAACCGCAAGCCGCCGCGGGCAGCCAATCCGCCCGCCGAGCAGCTGGTGGCGCAGATTCAAAAGTAGACAGCTCGTTGCACCTGGGAACGCGAGTGCCCACGTTCGGGCAAGCAACCGCTCGCCCCCGAGAAGGTGCACCCCTATGATGCTGTTCGCTCTCCTCGCCGCCGCGCGCATCTGGACCGACGCTCCCGCAATGAAGGAGCGGCCGGTGGCTCCGCCGCCATCGATCGCGGGCCTGGTCAAGGCCTCGATGCCGGCCGTGGTGGGCATCGTCGCCACCACCGCCAAGGGCGGCGACAACGACCCCTTCCGCAGCTTCTTGGAGCGCATGTACGGCAGCGGCAGCAGCGGGCCCAGCGCGACGCCCGTGCGCGGCATCGGCACCGGCTTCATCATCCGCGCCGACGGCCTCGTCGCCACCAACGGCCACGTCATCGAGGGCGCCAGCGACATCACCGTCCAGGTCGGCGAAGAGGAGCGCATCTACAAAGCAGAGCTCGTGGGCGAGGACGAATCGACCGACCTGGCGCTGCTCAAGATCGAGGGCGACAAGCCCTTCCCGGTGTTGCCGCTCGGCGACAGCGATCACCTGGAGGTCGGCGAGTGGGTCATCGCCATCGGCAACCCGTTCGGGCTCTCGCGCAGCGTCACCACCGGCATCGTCTCGTACATTGGCCGGCGCGACGTGAACCCCAGCGGCCGCCCCGGCTACTACGACTTCATCCAGACCGACGCGGCCATCAACCCGGGCAACTCGGGCGGACCGCTGCTGGACGCGCGCGGCGGAGTCATCGGCATCAACGCGGCGGTCAATCCGTCGGGGCAAGGCATCGGCTTCGCCATCCCCATCGGGCAGCTCAAGGACGTGGGGCCGCAGATCGCGAGCAACGGCCACGTGGTGCGCAGCTACCTGGGCATCTCGGTGCAGGAGGGCATCTCGCCCGAGTTGGCGGAGTCGTTCGGCCTCACCGGCGGCAAAGGCGTGCTCATCACCGAAGTCGCTCCCGAAGGCCCGGGCGCGCGCGCGGGACTGCGCCCGGGCGACATCGTCACCAACTACGACGGCGAGCCCATCGACCAGAGCTACCGGCTGCGCTGGCTCACCGCCAACACCACACCCGGCAAGCACGTGAAGATCACGGTCTGGCGCGAGGGAAAATCGCGGCAATTGGCCGCGCTCTTGGCGGAGCGGCCCGGCTCGGCCTGGGAACCGCCGGCCGCGGCACCGGTCGCGCGGCGCGAGCACGAGCCCTTTGGCTTCGCCGTCGAAGAGCTCTCGGGCGCCGATACGGAGCATGGACACGCGGTGCGCGTGACTGCCGTCGATCTGCGCGGGCCCGCCTACAGAGCGGGTTTGCGCGAGGGAGACTTGATCGTCGAGGTCGACGGCCGCCCGGTGGGAGACAAGCTGGCTTGGGACAAGGCCGTCTTGATGCTGGGCAAGAAGAGCGTCGCTCGCCTCTACGTTCGGCGAGGCGGCAAAGCCATCTTTTTTGGCCTCCGCGCGGACGGACAATCCGTCGCACGTCAGTAATCAACAGTAAGCCGGCCTTCTCGAAATCTTCATCGAGTAAAAGCGGCTCTTTCACATAGTCCGACGCATGATGTCAGGGCGGTCAGCAAGCGTGCTGGCGGCTTTGAGCGGTTTCCTGTGACGCCTGCGCAACTCAGGCATCACATAGGTGCGGCACCACCGGAGGTCCATCGCATGGGTTCGAGCAGGCTGCCTGGCTTCTACAAACTCAAGATGGCTGAGCGGTTGCGGCGTCTCGCGGAACAGATCGAAGGCGATCTCGACGGCCTGGGACAGATGGGCTCGCTGCCGTTGGCCAACGCCGACGCGATGATCGAGAACGCCATCGGCGTGCTCGGCTTGCCGGTGGGCCTGGGGCTCAACTTCCAGATCAACGGCGAAGACGTGCTCATTCCCATGGCGGTCGAAGAGCCATCTGTCATCGCCGCGGTGTCGCTGGCGGCGAAGATCGCGCGCGAGGGCGGCGGCTTCCGGGTCGAAGCAGACGAGCCGCGGATGATCGGCCAGGTGCAGATCACGGAGCTGGTCAACCCAGAGCTCGCGCGCACGCAGCTCTTGCAGAACAAAGAGTCGCTGCTGGCCGCGGCCAACGCGCTGCACCCGCAGATGAAGGCGCGCGGCGGCGGAGCCAAAGACATCGAAGTCCGCATCCTCCAGGTGGGCAGCGAGACGCACGCGGTGCTGCACCTCATCGTCAACACGCAGGAGGCGATGGGCGCGAACCTGATCAACACCATGTGCGAGGGCATCGCGCCTCTGGTCGAGCGGATCACCGGCGGCCGCGTGCGGCTGCGGATCCTCTCCAACCTGGCCGACCTGCGCCTCGCGCGCGCCTCGTGCCGCATTCCATTCGAAGCGCTGACCGACTTTGGCTTCTCGGGCGCCGAGGTCGCGCATGGCATCGCCGAGGCTTCGCTCTTCGCCGACGCCGATCCGTACCGCGCCTGCACGCACAACAAGGGCGTGATGAACGGCGTCGACGCGGTGGCGCTGGCCACCGGCAACGACTGGCGCGCCATCGAAGCCGGCGCGCACGCCTTTGCCGCCCGCAACGGCCGCTACGAGCCGCTGACCCGCTGGTGGGTGGCGGACGGCGCGCTCCACGGCAGCATCGAGTTGCCCATCCAGGTGGGCACGGTGGGCGGCGCGGTCAAAGCCAATCCATTGATTCCGGTCCTGCTGCGCACCATGGGCAATCCGGGCGCGCAGCGGCTGGCGGGCATCATGGCCGCGGTCGGCCTGGCGCAGAACATGGCCGCGCTGCGAGCGCTCGGAACCGTGGGCATCCAGAAGGGCCACATGGCGCTGCACGCGCGCAACCTCGCCTTGAGCGCCGGAGCCAAGGGCGGCCACGTGGAAGTGGTCGCGCGGGCCCTCATCGCCGCGGGCGAAATCAAGCTCCACCGCGCGCAAGAGATCCTCGCGGGCATGCTGGCCAGCGGCGCCTCCGCCGGCGTCTCTTAGAAAGAAAATCATTCACCGCAAAGCGGTGAAATGTTTTTAGCGTTTCTTTTTCGGCGACCGCTTCTTTTGCGGGTGGTCTTTTGCCCAGCCGGCGTACCAGACAATGAAGCGATCGTCGGGGTTGGTTTCGCGCGCGACCGGGTGCTGCCGGCCGCCGGAGCGGAGCAGCACCTTCTCGCGGACCGATTGCTCCAATAAGTCTACCGGCATGTTGTCGGCCCAGAGCAGTTGGCCGTTCACGTCCCTGCCGCGCAGGGTCTCCAAGAGCGCGGCGGTGAAGACGCCGTTCTTCAGCTCGGCCGATTCGAAGGCGTACTCGACGCCCGACGACGAGCCGATGACGCTCGCGCCCGACCCGCGCCGCATCGACCCGAACAGCTCACGCGTGAGCAAAAGCTGGGTCGACGGCGACTCCTTCTTCGCGCCGCCCTTCACCGTGTAGCCGCGCGAGGCCACCATGGTTCCCGCGGGCAGATTACCGGCCTTGCGCGCGACCTCGTCCTCGTCGGTCTCGCCGGCCGCGCAGGTGTCCACCAGCATCAGCCGGTGGCGCGCGGGGGTCTCTTGCAGCAGCCCTTCCATCTGCTCGAACGAGAGCCCGCGCTCTTCCGGCTTCTCGAAGTCGAGATCGGTGGTGGCGAAGAAGTAGCCTGCTCGGGCGTCGAGCAGGCCATGGCCGGCGAAGAAGACCAGCACCCGATCGTCGAGCTTCGCCTGGCTCAGGAAGTCGCGCGCGGCTTGCAGGATGCCTTCGCGGGT
>DATBAA010000595.1:0-3272 GCA_036271755.1 Myxococcales bacterium
TGGAACGGCCGCTGCGACATTCCCGCGGCGCTGCGCGAGCGGCCCGAGGGCGCGGCCACCGTGCTGCTCTCGCACCAGCCCAACACCTGGCCCAGGGCGCAGTCGCTGGGCGTGCCGCTGCAGCTGTCGGGGCACACGCACGGCGGCCAGGTGGCCATGCTCTGGCTGCACCGCAGCCTCTCGCTCGCGCGCTTCATCACGCCCTTCGTGGCGGGGCTGTACCGGGCCGGCTCCAGCTACCTCTACGTGAATCGCGGCGCGGGGTCGGTGATGCCGGTCTTCCGGCTGGGCGCGCGGCCAGAGGTGACCGAGCTGACGCTGATGCCCGCCGACGAGACGCCAGACGACCTCGCCATCCCCGTCCCGGCCGCGTTGTAGTAGTCACTGCCCGGTGAAGATCAGCCTCTTCGAACTGACCAACGCCTCGCGCACGTTCGACGAGCGGCTGCTCGCCATGAGCGAGACGGACCGCGACGAGCTGGCCCGGGAAGCGCAGCGCTGCTCGTCCGCGCTGGGCCTGATGCGCGGGCCGACGCCCATTCCGCTGGTGCTCTCTCCTTGCGCCTTGCCGCGCGCCGAGCTGCAGGCGCTGGGGCACGGCGCGAAGCTCATCACCAGCGCCATCGTCAAGGTCGCGCGGCAGCTCATCTCGCGCGAGCCCGCGCGCGCGAAGCTGCTCTTCCATCACCTCTCGCCGCTCGAGCGAGAGGCGTTGGAGAAGCACTGGGAAGATGCCGAGGACTTGCTGCACGCGCGCATTGACTGGTTTGCCGACGCCACGGGCACGGTCCGCGCGCTCGAGGTGAACGCCACCATTCCGGCCATGCAGGTCTACTCGGACGCCGCCGCCAAGGGCTGGGCGCAGGCGGTGGCGCCGTCGAAGGCGCAAGCCATCCAGCAGAATCACAGCAACGCCGGCTGGCTGCTGGATGCGCTGATGCGAGCTGCTCGCGAACGCAAGACGCCTTTGCGGGTCCAGCTGCTCCATCGCGAAGGCGATCCGCAAGTCACCGAGCTCCTCGCTCTCCGAGCCCTGCTGCGCGATCGAGGCGTCGAAGCGCGGACGGTAACTCCGGCTGAAGTGGTCCTCGACGGGGATCCGCACCGCGTCCTCTACCGCCACCTCTTCGCCCGCAACGTCGAGCCCGGCTCGCCGCTGGGCCGCGCGTATCTGGAGCCGCACAAGCACGGAATGTGGAACCGCGTCGACGGCTGGCTGGAGACCAAAGGCCTCTACGCCGAGCTGTCGGTGCACTCCAAGGCCGCCTTCCTCAGCGCGGAAGAGCAGGCGGCGTTGGCCGAGCTGGTTCCCTGGACGCGCATCCTCGACGACGTCACCGACGCCGAGCTGGGCACCGGCGATACGTTTGTGCTCAAACGATCGCATGACTACGGCGGCAAGAGCGTGGTCATCGGCCGCGAAGCAGGTCCGGCGGCGTTCCGGCAAGCGTTGGCGCGCGCGCGCACCGACGACCCGGCCAGCTGGGTGGTGCAGGAGCTGATCGACGCGCCTTCGCAGGGGCGCTTTCTCTGCACTTCGGCCGGAGCGAGGCGGGTGGCGCTGCACCTGGACGTGAGCACCTACGCGTCGCTCATTCCGGACGTTCCCGACGGCGGCAGCGTGGTGCGCGCGGCGCCGGGGCGCATCGTCAACATCGCCGGCGGTGGAGGGGTGGCGCCGCTCTTCGCGGACGAGGTGCTGCAGGCTCTGCTATGACTTCCCGCGCCGGGCGGAGATCTCCTCGAGGAAGCTGACCGCGAGGGCGTGCCGGAGCAGGTCGATGCAAGGATAGTCTGGCGCGTGGCAGAACTTTTCGTGGAAGCGGCAGAGCTGACCGTGGCGATCGCGGCAGAAGGCGTCATAGCCGCCCTCGTCGCACGGGTCGTCGATGGAAGCGGCGACCTTCGCGGTGCGAGGATCACTCAGCAGCGGGCCGTCGTCGTTTGCTGGACCGAGCAACTTTTCCGGCATCGCGGCCTCCAAGGAAGACGGAGTTTAACAGCATGAGCCCGCAGGTCACGTTCAAGTCCACCGAAGACAAGGCACCCACGCAGGCAGGCGTCCCCGCGCCGAGGCTGCGTGACGCTGTGCGTTCAGAGCTCGCCCCCACTCACGGAAACGCGCCGGGCGTGCTGCCGCCTGCTCCGGTTGGCCTCGAGGATCTGGGCCCCGCCGCGGCCGTTCGCGTCATTGGCCCCGAGCGCGAGATCTGGCTGCAAGGCATGCAGACCAACGACTTGTCGGCCGTTCCCCTGGGCAGCGCGGTCGAAGGCGCTTTCCTGGGCGGCAAAGGCCGGCTGGTGGCCGAGGGGCTGCTCTGGCGGTACGCGGACGAGGTGATCATCACGACCGATCCCGCGCGGCTTCCGGCCTTGCGCGCGCACCTGGACAAGCTCTTGATCATGGAGGACGCGGAGCTTCAGGACGCTCCCGGCCTGCGCCGCCTGCGCTGGTTTCCGGGCGTTACGACTTTCGAGGCCGAGGGCTTTGCCGGTCCTCTGGGCTTCGAGCTGCTCCTGCCCGAAGCGCGCGCACAGGAGCTGCTCGCGGCCGTTCACGAGCGGGCTACGGGTGTGGAGGCCTTTCGGGTCGCGCTGGGCGTGCCTCGCTTCGGCGCCGATCTGGACGAGGAGACGACGCCCATCGAAGCCGGCCTCGACCGGATGATCTCCTTCGGCAAGGGCTGCTACGTCGGCCAGGAGGTCGTCGCCATGGCCACCTACCGCGGGCGCGTGGCCTGGAATCTCGTTCGTTTGGAAGTTGCCGGTGCCGCCCCGGCGGTTGGCTCGAAGCTCGAGCCTGCCCGTGGCGGCAAAGGCCGCGTCACTTCTGCCGTGCAGCTTGGCGAGGTCTCGTTGCTGCTCGGCTACGTGCACAAAGAATCGATCGTTCCCGGCGCCACGGTGCCTCTCGAGGACGGCCGCACCGCGCGCGTCCTCGGGCTTCCTTTTGGTTCGCGGCCCGGCGGAGGCGTCTGCGCATGAACGTACTGGTTGCCATCCACGACATGATGTTCTCTTCCAAGGTGACGGCTTCGCTGGGCGGCAAGAAGGTCAACTGGCTCAAGCGCGGCTCGAACGTCGCCAACGAAGTGGCCGCCATGAAGCCCGACGTGCTGCTCATCGATCTGGCCGCGCCCGCGCTCGATTCGGTGAACGCCATCAAGGCCATCAAAGAAGGCGATTCAAAAGGGACCGTCATCATCGGCTACATCGATCACACCCGCGAAGACATCATGACCGCCGCCCGGGCCGCCGGCTGCGATCAGGTC
>DATBAA010000596.1:0-2092 GCA_036271755.1 Myxococcales bacterium
AGCAGCTCGATGCGATCTTCCGGCCGCAGCTCGGCCACAGGGGCACGCGCGAGGAGCCGCGCCCGGGCTTCGAGGAGCTCTCTCTCGCCGGCCGGGGTCATGCCTTGCCGCCCGTCAGCAAACGCAGCTGCGCATCGACGGTCAGGACGAATCGGCCCGACACCTCGCCGTCGGCGAGCGGCAGCGGTTCGCCGGCAGGCCGGGCAGCCGCCAGCGCACGCGCCCGGATCAGCGCGCGCTTCGAGCCTGGCCTGTCGCCCAGCCGGCGCAGCACGAGACCCAGCGCCAGCGCGGCCACCGCCAATTGGCCATCGAGATAGAGCACGCGGCGCAGCACGTCGGCGGCGTCGCGATCGCGTCCGGCTTCGGCGAGCAGGACGGCGCGCAGATAGTGGAGCTCGGTGGAGTCCGGCGCGAGGCGGGAGGCGGTCTCCGCGGCGGCGAGCGCTTCGGCGACGTTGCCCGCGTCGGCCAGCGCACGGACTCGAGCCGCCGGGCTCTCGGGCGCAAGGACCGTGGGACTCGCCGTCGCGGGTGCCGGGACGGCGGGCTCTCGCACGGCCACGGGACGGCGCGGCGGCGGTGGAGTCGGCGGCGGCGCAAGCGGCTCGACGGCTGGCTCTTCGCGTGGGGCCGTCATTTCCGTCAGCCGCCGATAGAGCAGCCCCTCCGCGGTCATGACCGTCGCGAACGGCGCGTGGGCGGAGAGCTGTGGATCCGAGGCAGCGGTAAAGACCCAGCCTCCTTCGTCGAGCGCGGAGAGGATCCGGCCGGCGGCCGCGGCGATGGTGGCGGCATCGAAGTAGATCAGCGCGTTGCGGCAGAAGATGACGTCGAAGCGCCCCAGCAGACCTTGACGGAAGAAGTCATCCGCCAGATTGAGGTAGGTGAAGGTGACACGTTCGCGGAGCGCAGGAATGAGTTGATATCGGTCGCCATCGCGCCGGAAGTAAGTCGAGAGGAAGTCGTCCGAGGTGCCGCGCAAGGACCAGCGGCCGTAGGTGCCCGCCTTTGCCCGCGTCAGCGACGGACGCGAAATGTCGGCGCCGGTGACCAGCGACCTTCTCTCCAGGCCCTCCTGGTCGAGGAGGATCGCCAACGAGTAGGGCTCTTCGCCGCCGGCGCAGCCAACGCTCAGGAGTCGAAGCTGGTGACCGGGCCCGCGGCGGCTGAGGATCTCGGGCAAGACCGTCCGGCGCAGGATCTCGAACTGCCCCGGATAGCGAAAGAAGTAGCTCTCGTGAACGGTCAACTCCGAGACGAGGTGGTCCAGCGCCTCGGGAACCGTCTCCAGATGCGCCACCAGATCCGCGGCCGTGCGCGCCTTCGTCCGCGAGATGGCGTTGGCGACGGCCGCCGAGAGCGCTTCGCGGCGGCTCTCGGGAAAGACGAGCCCGGTGCGGCGTGCGACGAGCGCGGCCACCGGCTCGATCGCGTCGGCCGCGCTCATGCCGGGCTTCCCTCTAGCGCCCGATCGAGCCTGAGCTCCTCTTCCAGCGAGAGAAAGCGCCGCAGGTCGTGGATGAGCAAGAGGCCGTCCGGAAGCTTCGCCGCTCCAGCCACCTCGGCTGCGCCCGCGACGGTCCGGGGGTCCTCGAGCATCGACATCGGCACCGGCACGAGCTCCAGCGCGCGGTCCACCCGGATGGCCACCACGCGCGAGCCAGCTTCCTGGCCTGTTCCGCCGCGCGAAACCCGGACGATGACGAACTGATCCGAGAGCGCCAGCGAATGCGCACGAAGGCCGAGCCGCGCCCGGATGTCGAGCACCGGCACCAGCTTTCCCCGCAGGTCGATGACGCCCTCCACCAGGGGCGGTCCGCGCGGCAGGACCGTCATGGCGACGGCGCGCTGGACCTCGAGGACGTCGGTGGCCAGGACGGCAGACCGCTGCCCTTCCAGGTCGAAGGTCAGGAGGTTTGCGATCCGCGGCTCGCTTCCGGGCATGGAGATTGATTCTCTTTCTCCGCGCGGCGAAGAACCATCCGGTGATCAACCGAGAGCGGCCTCAGGTTTTCGCCCCACGCACCCACAGGTGCCGCTGTATAAGCGCGGCATGGCCGTCGGTTTCACGCTCGAGCATGTCGACCCG
>DATBAA010000597.1:0-5549 GCA_036271755.1 Myxococcales bacterium
CGAAGCTGACGAAGAACGGCGGCCGCTTCAAAGGCTCCAGACACTTTGCGTCCAGCTTCTTCGGATCGCGCTTGTCCAGGAACTGCTCGATGAGCTGCGGGACGCAGCCTTCGCCGGTGGCGCCGTGGCCCACGCCCGGCACGACGAAGCGCGCGCTGTTGGGCAGCGTCTCGGCGGCGGTGTCGGCCCAATGGGGCGGCGTGACCGGGTCCAGCTCTCCCGAGAGCAGCAGCACCGGCACGTCGCTGTGGATGGGCGCTTGCGGAGGCGCATCACCGCGCGGCCAGAAGGAGCAGATGCGCAGGAAGTCGCGGGCGGCGCGCGGCCCCAGGAAGGTTCCTTTCGCCTCTTCTTCGGCGCGGGCTTCGGTGACGCCGCGCAGATCCTCGGCGCAGACGACCGAGAAGGTCATGCCGGTGCTCATGCTCTGCGAGACGGACTCGAGGCCCGCGGTGCTGGCGATGAAGGGCGCGAAGTCTCCCTTGGTGGCGCGGTCGATCATCAGCGGCACCAGGCTGGCCAGATCTTGTTGATAGAGAATGCCGCGCAGGCCAGAGGTAAACGCGGCGCGCGAGAGCTCGACGTCGGACCAGGCGCCGGTGAGCGGATCCTGCGCGTGAATCCGGGCAGGCTTGCTTTCGAGCTCTTTCAACAATTGATTGAAGCGCCCGGGGAGATTCGGGAAGGTCTTGGCGCAGGCCGGGTCGGCGGCGCATTGCGAGAAGAGCAGATCGATGGAGCGCTGCGCGTCGGCGGCGAAGTTCAGAGGCAGGACCAGCTGCGGCGGCGCGACTCCGTCGAGGATGGCCGCGCGCGCGTGGCCGCCGTGATCGCGCAAGTAGACCAGCGCGGCGCGCGTGCCATACGAGCCGCCCCAGAGGTTGATCTGCGCGTAGCCCAGAGCGGCGCGGACCTCGTCGAGATCCTGCATGGCGATGGCGCTGGTGTAGAAGCGCGGGTCGGCCTGGTAGCCCGCGAGGCACTTCTTGAAGGTCTCGTCGGGAACGACGTCGGCGTTGAGCCGCTCGGCCAGTGGCGCGCCGGGCTCGTGCACATCGCAGCGCAACGGATTCGAAGAGCCCGTGCCCCGCTGATCGACCAGCACCAGATCGCGCGTCCGCCGCACGCGCTCGAAGGCGCCCAGGAGCGGCCCGAACGCTTCGGTGGCGGCCTGGCCGGGACCGCCCGCGAGCAGGAAGAGCGGGTCGGGCGCGGGCTCGCGGGCCAGCGCGGGAATGACGGCGATGCGCAGCTCGATCTGCCGCTTTTCGGGGTGCGCGCGATCCTCGGGGACCTTGAGCTTTCCGCAGCGCGCGGGCAGGCCGGTGTTCTTCAGACGGCAGGCAGTCAGCTCGACGCGCGGTCCTTTCGGAGCGGGCGCGGCGGTGCAGGCAGCGACCAGGAGCAGGAGGGCCAGGCGCATTCGCGGGCGCACATTGCCATTGAATGGTTCCTTTCGCGAGCCTTCCGCTGCATGTTTGACGCATGGACGTGATCGTCATCGGCGCGGGCATGGCTGGACTCACCGCGGCGCGCGAGCTCGCGCAACAAGGGCGCTCGGTGCTGGTGCTGGAGGCGCGCGATCGCATCGGCGGGCGCACGCACACGCTGCACCCGCGTGGATGGCCCGTCCACGTCGACATCGGCGCGGAGTTCGTGCACGGCAGGCACCCCGCGCTGGTCGAGCTTTTGCCGGGCGTTCACGACTTGCGCGGCGAGCACTACCAGAGCGGGCCCAAGCGCGCGGGGCGCGAGTGGAGCGATGCGCTGGAGAAGCTCGACGCGATGCCGGTGCGGCGCGAACAGACGGTGCAAGCCGCAATGCAGTCAAAGGCGTTCGTCCGGCGGACCACGGCCGATGAGCGGTCGATGCAGGCCGAATATCTCGAGGGCTTCAACGCGGCGCGGATCGATCGGGCCAGCGTGAAGGCGATAGCGCAGCAGACCCGGGCGGCGGACAAGATCCAGGGAGATCGCGCCGGCCGGCCGCCGCACGGATATTCGCCGGTGATCGATCAGCTGGCGCGCGGGCTGCCCATCGAGCTGTCGCGGGTGGTCCGCGAGGTGCGAGTGGTGCCGCGCGGCGTCCAGGTGGTAACGGAGGATTCGACGCACGAAGCTTCCCGCGTGCTGGTGACGCTGCCGCTCGACATGCTGCAAGCGCGGACGGTGAAGTTCTCTCCGCGGCTGCCTTCGTGGAAGCTCGCGGCCATCGACAAGCTGGCGATGGGTCCGGTGGTGAAGATCGCCCTGCTCTTCGACGAGTCGCCCTGGCCGCGCGATCTGGGCTTTCTCCACGCTCGCGGGCAGCCGGTGCCGATCTTCTGGAAGCTACACGCGCGGGCGCTGATGGGGTGGGCTTCCGGCCGCGCGGCGCCGGCATTGAAAGACCCCGCTCGTCAGGCCGTGGACTCGCTTTCCGCGGCGCTGGGAAAGCGGGTGAAGCCGCGCGAGGCCATCGTCTTCGATTGGTCGTCGAGTGAGTTGGCCTACAGCTGGGTGCCGGTGGGAGCTTTGCCCCAGCAGCGCGCATTGGCGCGGAACGTGGGGAGAATCCACTTCGCCGGCGAAGCCACCGAGTACTCGGGGTACTGCGCCACGGTCCACGGCGCGCGCCTGAGCGGCCTGCGCGCCGCCCGCGAGCTGCTGCGGCTGCCCCGGTAAAATTGAACGACGGCGTCGCCGGAGATACAGTCAGGGCGTGGAAGTCCTCGAGCGCATCCAAGCCTGGCACAAAGCGCAATGCGCGCTGGGGAACGGCGCGGGGGTGCACATCGAGACGCTCAAGGATCAGCCGGGGTGGAGCGTGCGCATCGACCTGGCCGGCACCCGGCTCACCGGGCTGACGCTGGCGCCGTACCGGGAGGGCAGCGACCCGCGCGACTGGCTGGCGTACCGGGTCCAGAACGACAAGTTCGAGGGCATCGGCGACCCGACGAAGCTGCAGTCACTGCTGTTCGCTTTTCTCGATTTGGCGGAGCGGTCGCGGCGGTAGAGCGGTCGGGCATCACATGACGAAGTGTGAAGTCGGGCCTTCGCGATCGACGCGCACATTCTTCGCTCCCAGCGCTGTCATAAGGATCTCTTGCAGTCGCACTGAGAGTCTCTTCAATTGCGCTATTCGCGCCGGATCCCGAACGTGCGTTCCGTCTTCGAGCAGAATGACCACCTTGGCGCCCTCTCTACGCCAGACAATGTCCACGACGAGGCCGTCGCTCCGAAAGGCCGTTGTCTGTTTGAGGAGCGTCGATACTATCTCCCCATCACGACGTAGACGGTCATTGAAGAAAGAGAACCCTTCGTCCCTGGCTGCTCTCTCGAGTGCCTCCATCAGCGCGCCGTCAAAGTCGGGGCCCGCTCGCGCCGAGAGCACGATCGAATATGCGTTTGTGCCGCAGGCGGTCATGCACACCGAGATAGCAAGCAACGTACGCCGCATGAATTCGTCTTACTGCCACGGCTCGGGCGCGGCAACCACTGGCCAATTGAGCCTCTTGTTGTTGCCAATCACGTAACCCGCGTGCCGTTTGTGCGCGGGCGATTGCCATCAGCGGCGGCAGGCCTATTTGGAGCGCTGGTTGCTCCAGCGGAGTTGGGTTTGCTGTCCGTGGAAAGCTGTGGCGACGGCGATGGGCGCTGGATTGAGAGGGCGGAGCACGGACTCATTCCAGGACATGTGCCTGGTTCCTTGTTGGCTTTTGGGAGCGCGCGGGGTCGTTGCAGGGGCGGCGGGAGCCCCTGCACAAGCGCAGGCCGAAGGCCGGAGCGCCCCAAAAAAGAGCGATGAATCCGGTCCGGCGGACCCGTCCGCACCCCGGACTTCTCGGTGCCGGAGTTCCCCACGTGGAGCGAGAAGAGTTTGCGGCGCGGAATCCCATCCACGTCACGCAGCGGGTGCGGCCGGGCGTGGGTCATCTGCGAACGCAGATGCGCCTTGCTTTGATCAAGAACGCGTTTCATGCGGCGAGCGGGCATCTGGGCATGCAGGTGGTGCACTTTTCGGTGCAGGGCAATCACCTGCACCTCATCGTCGAGGCCGGAGGCCGGGACGCATTGTCACAGGCGATGAAGGGGTTGGCGGTGCGGATCGCCCGCGCGCTCAACCGCCTTGCCGAAAGGCGGGGCACCGTGTTTGCCGACCGGTATCACGCGCGGGTGCTCTCCTCTCCACGCGACGTGGCCAACACCCTCCGGTACGTGCTGCAGAACTACCGGCACCACGCGCGGGAAGTGCTGCCCTGGTCGTGGAAGGATCCCTATGCCTCGAGCACCGGGGCGCCGCTGCGCGAGCCCGCGGTGTGGCTGCTGCGCGTAGGGTGGATGCACGCGAAGCCGCCGTCAAAGCTGTCGGCGCCACCGGCACGCGATCAACGGGTTCCTGCGGGCTGAACCAGGCCGGCGTCTCTTCTGATCGCTCACAGCTACTTCGACTTCGCAGCGGCGGCGGCCGCGGCCTTGGCGGCCTCTCCGTTCGCGTCGCGGATTTCGATGCGGCCCACCTTCAGTGCAGTGAGTCCTTCGGCGATGGTGGCCTTCGGGCCGACGATGACGATGGCCATCTTGTCGGGGTGCAAGCGCTCGCGGGCGGCCTTGGCGACGTCTTGCTTGGTGACCGCCTCGATGTGCTGCTGCCAGGTCGCGTAGTAGTCCGCCGGCAAGCCGTGCGACCAGGCCGCGGCATAGGCCGCCGCCGTTTGCTCATTGATGGCCAGCCGCGAAGGAATGGTGTGCTCCAAGGCCGACTTGGCGTCGGACAATTCGGCGTCGGAGATCTCGCCCGACTGCATCCGGGTCAGCTCGCCCAGGAACTCGGTCAGCGACTCCGCCGTCTTGGCGCTGACGACGCCGCCTTCGGCGATGAACGGCCCGGCCTCGCGGTGCGTGTCGAAGAAGCTGGTGACGCCATATGAATAAGCGTGCTCGGTGCGCAGGTTGCCGTTGAGCCGCGAATTGAAGCTGCCGCCGAGGATATGATTCATCACCCGCACCGGAAAGATATCCGGCGCGCCCGAGGCAATGCCCACCTCGCCGATCCAGATCTGCGACTGCGGCGCGTCGGGCTTGTCGACGACGGTGACCAGGCGATCGCCGGCCTTGGGCAGCGCCCGCACGCGCGGCTTGGGCGCGGCAGAGTCCTTCCACTGGCCAAAGCGCTGCGCGATCATCGGCTTCAACTGCGCGGCGGTGACGTCGCCCACCACGAAGAGCGCCGCGTTCGAAGGCCGGAACGCTCCGGCGTGCCAGGCCAACAGCTCTTTGCGGGTCAATGCTTCAATCGATTTGACCGTACCCTCGGCCGGAAAACCCCACGGATGCTTGTCGCCGAAGATCACCCGCGACAGCACGTGCTGGCCGACCGTCCCCGGATCGTCCAGCGCCTGCGCGATGAGGCCCAGCCGCTCCTGCTTGACGCGCTTCAAGTCTGCTTCGGAGAACGCCGGATGCAGCGTTACGTCGGCGAAGATCTCCAGCGCCTTGGGCAGCGTGTCGGGCAGCGCCACCATCGAGACGGACGACGAGTCGGCGTCGGGCGAGACCGAATAGCGCGC
>DATBAA010000598.1:0-4814 GCA_036271755.1 Myxococcales bacterium
CCGTGGCGGTGTCCAAGAGGCCCAAAATGGCCAGCAGCGTCGTCTTGCCGCTGCCGGAGGGCCCGACGATGGCCAGCCACTCGCCCTTGCGGACGGTGAGTTGGATGCCGGCCAAGGCGTGGGTCTCGACCTCGTCGGTGAGAAAGACTTTTTCGACGTTGGTCAGTTCAATCAATGCTTCGTTCACCGGAGCCTCACTCGGTCGGTAGCGTCCTGCGCGGACATGTCGGAAAGGATGACGGCATCGCCTTCATTGAGGCCGTCGACGACTTCAACTGTAGAGACCGAGCTGCGGCCCAGGCGCACCTTCACGCGATGCGCCTCGTCGCCGACGACCTTGAACAGCTCGATCTGGCCTTCGGGTTGGGCTCCCGCCGGGCGCCCGACTGAGAGCACGTTGGCCAGCTTCTCGATCTCGATGGTGCCTTCGACGGTCAGGTCGGGACGGGCGCCGCGCGGCAGCTCTTTGGGCAGCGCGATGTCCACTTCGACCGAGCCCTGATTGGCCGACGGCGAGATGCGCGAGACCTTGCCCTGCACGATGCCGTTGCGGGTATCGACCGCGGCAGAGAGCCCCAGCGCCAGATCGCGCGCCTGCGTCTCGGGAATGCGCAGCACGGCCTTCAGCTTTTCGGGCTGGACGACCTTGGCCAGCTGGAAGCCCGGCGTGACCCACTGACCCAACTCGAGCGGCAGCTCGCTCAGGACGCCCTTGTCGATGCTCTTCACCTGCATCGATTCCACCTGCTTGCGGCGGAAGGTGACGACGGCCTTGAGCCGCTCGATCTGCTGCTCCTGCGCAGCGACCTGCTCCTTGCCGCTGCCGTTGACGACGCTCAGGCGCCGCTTCTCGATGACCAGGCGGTCGCCCAGCTCTTTGGCGTGCTCGATGGCCATGTTGGCCTCGACCCCGCTCAAGACGCCGTCCTTGGCCAGCTTCTCGTCCGCCTTGCCGCGGCGCTGGGCGTCGAGGGTCTGGGCGTCCAAAGTGGCCAGCGCTGCTTCGCTGGTGAGCGCGTTGCCGCTGACGGTCGCGCGCAGGTTGATCAGGTCCAGCTTCGCCTGCGCCAGCTGCCGCTCGGCGTCCAGCGCCTGCAGCATGACGTCCGGATTGGAGAGCTCGAGCAGGACCGTGCCCGGCTGAACCAGCGCGCCGGGCCGCAGCAGGATGCGCTCGACGCGGCCGGCGGTGTCCGCGGTCATGAAGCGGATCTGCTCGGGCACCAGCGTCCCCGGGCCCTTCACCTCGCGCAACATGGGGCCGCGCTTGACCGTGTCGGTCCACAAGGACGAGCGGTCCACCACTGGCGCCGCGGACTTGAGCCGCGACAGCGCCCAGGTGATGCCAGAGGCGATCACCACGACGATGCCGATGGTGATGGCGGTCCGCTTCTTCTTGTTGCGCGGCTTGCGCGGGATGTCGACGATGCTCGCGCGCGGTTCTGGGGGCAGCTGGGTCTCGACGGCCATCATCTCCCCCACTAGAGCGAAGTTCGTGCCAGCTTCTGTCCGAGGGACGACGCCAGGCAGCCTGCCCGCCCCGGGGACTCATCGT
Source organism: Myxococcales bacterium (assembly GCA_036271755.1). Classification (GTDB taxonomy): domain Bacteria; phylum Myxococcota; class Myxococcia; order Myxococcales; family 40CM-4-68-19; genus 40CM-4-68-19. The sequence continues at coordinate 1,556 of DATBAA010000598.1, forward strand.
CCCATAAGCGGACACATTGTTCACCGCACCTCACACGCCCACCGCATCGTAGGCTGAGTCGGGGATGCCGCTGCCCGGGCGGCGCCGGGGGTACACCCTGGCCGCCACGTCATTTGCTGCACGCGAGGGGATAAGGGGGACCGGTCCAACCGAAGGGCGTGTCAGACCCCCCTGGTAGGCTTCGGATCATGAAACTTCTTACGCGGTATCGGATCCTCAATGCGGCGCGGGCGATGGTGGCGGAGGTGGGCGTGGAGCGCGTCACCATGAGAGGCATCGCGGCCATGGCCAACATCACGGCGCCGGCCATCTATCGGCACTTTCGCAACAAGCGGAGCCGATACCGCTCGCTCGTCGACTTGATGTTTGGCTCCCTCGAAGCCGAGCGGTACGCAAGCGCCGCCTGACCGGCCTCACAATCAGCGGCGGCTACTCCGCGCGCAGAGCGATGGCCGGGTCTACCCGCGAGGCGCGAAGGGCAGGTAGCCAGCTGGCCATCAAGGTCAGGCAGCCCAGGAGCAGCGCGAGGCTCAAGTAGGTGATCGGATCGGTCGCGGAGGTGTGGAAGAGCAGCCCCTGCAGCAAGCGCGAAAAAGCGAGCGCCAGAGCCGAGCCCAAGACGATGCCGATGACCGCCAATCGCGCGCCCTGCGCCACCACCGACCGCAGCACCACCGACCGCGCCGCGCCCAGCGCCATGCGGATGCCGATCTCGTGCGTCCGCTGCGTGACCGAATAGGACATGACTCCGTAGATGCCCACCGACGCCAGCACCAGCGCCAGCGCGGCGAAGAGGTTGAGGAGCAGCAGCGTCAGCCGCTGGCTGCCCACTGATTCGTCCACCGCCTTCTCCAGCGTCTCGACCGCGAAGACCGGCTGCAGCGGGTCGATGCTCGCGACCAGCTTGCGCAGCGGCGCGGCCAGCCCCCCCGGGTCCTGGCTCGTACGCGCCACGACGAAGACGTTGGTGGAGAACTGCGGGACGATGCGCGCGGCGGTGTCGAGCGGCGCGTACCAGGCGATGTCCACCGGGCCATGCCCGTCGAGCCCATAGCTCTCCACGTGGCCCACCACGCCCACCACCTCGAGGGCCGGAACCGTGCCGTCCTTGCTGCCTTCGAAGCGCTGGCCCAGCGGGCTCTTGCCGGGGAAGTATCTTTGCGCCATTCGCTCGTCGATGATGGCCACGTTGCGCTGCCCGTCGGCCTCCTCGAAGAGACGGCCCTGCAGGAGCGGAATGCGCATGGCGCTAAAGTACTCCGGCGTGACCGTGTAGATGGAGGCTTGCGCTCTCTGGGTCGGGTCCGCGGGTGCCTGGCCTTCGAACGAGAACGAGGTCTCGCCCGTGCCGAGGATGGGCAGGCCCACCGAGACCGCGGCGGCGGTGACGCCCGGAAGCTGCGCGGCGCGGCGGCGCAGCTCGCCGGTGAAGCGATTGATGGCGTCGCCGGTCGAGTAGCGCGACGGCGGCAGCGAGATGGAGAAGATGAGCACGTTCTTCGTGTCGAAGCCCGGGCTCACGCCGGTGACGCGCGCGAAGCTGCGCAGGAAGAGGCCGGCGCCGACGAGGAGCAGCATGCAAAGCGCCACCTCCGCGATGATCAGCCCGGAGCGCAGCCGGCCGTGCTGGCCGCCCGTGCGCACCTCCTTGAGCACGAGGTGTAGCGCGGGGTCCGACGCGCGCAGCGCCGGCACGAGGCCGAAGCCGACCCCGGTGAGCAGCGCGACCAGGGCGGTGAAGGCGAGCGCGAAGAGATCGAGATGGATGTCGCCCCCGCGCGGCAGCGACGAGAGCCACGGCCCCAGCGCGTCCAGTCCCCAGGCGGCAAAGGCGAGGCCCAGCGCACCGCCCAGGACCGACAGCAGCACGCTCTCGGTCAGCAGCTGGCCGACGATGCGTCCCCGGCTCGCGCCCAGCGCCACGCGCAGCGCGATCTCACCCTGGCGGCTGGCGGCGCGCGAGAGCATGAGGTTGGCCACGTTGGCCGCCGCGATGAGCAGCACGAAGGCCACGGCGCCCCACAAGAGCAGCAGCGCGGGCCGCGTATCCGCGACCTGGTCTTCGCTCAAGAGCTGCGCGTAGACCCCGTTGCCCTTCACCTCCGGATGGGCCTGCCCGATGCGCTCCGAGACCGCGCTGAGCGCCGTCCGCGCGGCCTCCAGCGTCACGCCCGGCTTCATGCGGCCGAGGACGTAGATGCCCGGATGGACGCCGCGATCCTGGTAGCGATCGGCGAAGAGCCCGATGGGCACGAAGAGATCGACCGCGCCCAAAAAACGGAACTCCTGCGGCAGCACGCCGATGACCGCGTAGCTGTCGCCGCTCAGCTCGATGGACTTGCCGACGATGCCGGGCTCGCCGCCGAAGCGCCGCTTCCAGAGGCCGTAGCTCAAGACCACCGTGCGCGGCGCGCCGGCTTTGTCGTCGTCGGGTCCGTAGAGGCGGCCGAGCAGCGGCTGCACGCCGGTGATGCCGAAGATGTCCGCCGAGGCCATGCGCCCCGAGACGCGCTCCGGCTCGCCCGACGAGGTGAGGTTGAAGTTGTCGCGGCGGGCGGCGCCGAAGCGGCTGAAGACCCCGGCGGTCTGCGCCTTCCAGTCCAGGTAGTCGAGCCAGGCGCACGACGCGCGGGGAAAGGTGGGCAGCGTCTGGTTGAGCACCACCACCTGCTCCGGATTTGGAATCGGCACCGGCCGCAGGAGCGCGAAGCTGATGACGCTGAAGAGCACCGTGTTGGCGCCGATGCCCAGCGCCAGAGCCAGCACCGCGATGAACGTGAAGCCCGGCGACTTGCGCAGCGAGCGAAGAGCGTACCGCAGGTCTTGGCGAAGGGTGTCCACGTTGCAGTGCACAGCGAACGCCGTGCCATCGGGCTCGGGAGGGCTTCGAGGCGCGGCCTGTGACGGTCATGGGAAAGGCCGTCCCATTCGCGGGACGTGACAATGCCGAGCGGGTCCGCTACAGCCGGAAGGTGGCGTTCTGGTCAGACATGAGCCCGAAAGAGCGCAGCGCCTTCTGGGCCTGCTTCGGCGGCTGGGCGCTCGATGCCATGGACTTCCAGCTCTATTCGCTGGTGATGCCGACGATCATTGGCCTCTGGGGCCTGAGCAAAGGCCAGGCGGGAACCATCGCCACCAGCGCCCTGCTCTTCTCGGCCATCGGCGGTTGGCTGGCGGGTCTGTTGGCAGACCGCATCGGCCGCGTGCGCACCCTGCAGATCACCATCGTCTGGTTCGCGGTCTTTACCTGCTTGCAAGG
>DATBAA010000599.1:0-3236 GCA_036271755.1 Myxococcales bacterium
GACCTCTCGAAGCTGACGCAGATGCACGCGCTGGCCCCGTCCTTGATTGCCGAGGACCAGGGCCGGCTGTGCGGTTACGCCATCAGCATGCCGGTCGAGACCCGCGCGCTCGTCCCGGTGTTGGGCCCCATGTTCGACCAGCTGAAGCAGCTCTCTTTGGGGCGGTACTACGTCATGGGCCAGGTGTGCGTGGCCAAGACCCACCGCGGCCAGGGCGTGTTCGATGGCCTCTACAAAGGCCACCGCGAGCTCTACTCAAAGACCTTCGACAACATCGCAACCGAGATTGCCCTGCGCAACACGCGCTCCATGCGCGCGCACGAGCGCGTGGGCTTCCGCATCGTCCACCGATATCGCGACGCCACCGATGACTGGGCGGTGGTCGCTTGGGATTTCAAATGAAAGCCACCGCGCTGCTCCTGCTCGCCGCCGCTTGCGCCTCGAAAGCTCCCCCCATGGAAAAGCCCACCGACACCGCAGAGCCCGGCATCGACCTGCAGGGCATCGATCGCTCGGTGGCTCCGGGCGACGACTTCTTCAAGTTCGCCAACGGCAGCTGGCTCAAGACCACCGAGATCCCCGCCGATCGCGGCAGCTGGGGCAGCGGCGAGGTCCTCGTCGAGCTGACCGCCAAGCGCACGGCAGACCTCATCGCCGGCGTCTCGAAGAATCCGAGCAACGAAGATGCTCGCAAGGTCGGCGACTACTACGCGAGCTTCATGGACGAGGCGGCCATCGAGCAGAAGGGCATCGCGCCGCTGCAGCCCGAGCTCTCGCGCATCGCCGCGCTCAAGGACAAGAAGGAGCTTGCCAAGGCGTTGGGCCAGACGCTGCGCGCCGACGTCGACGTGCTCAACAGCACCGCGCTCCACACCGACAACCTCTTCGGCCTCTGGGTCGCGCAGGACCTGGACAACCCCAAGATCTATGCGGCCTTCATTCTCCAGGGCGGCCTGGGAATGCCCGACCGCGAATATTATTTGGATGCGAGCCCGCACATGAGCGAGCTGCGCGGGCAGTACAAGACCTACGTCGCCGCCACGCTGCGCCTCGCCGGCATCGCCGATGCGGAAGCGAAGGCCGGCCGCATCTTCGACTTGGAGAAGCGCATCGCCGAGGCGCACGCAGACCGCCTCGCGACCGAAGATCCGCAGAAGGGCAACAACCATTGGAAGCACTCTGACTTCGCCGCGAAAGCGCCCGGCATGGATTGGGACGCCTGGTTCGCCGGCGCACAGCTCGGCCCGCAGACCAACTTCGTCGTCTGGCAGCCAGGCGCGGCCACGGGCATCTCGGCGCTGGTGAAAGAGGTCCCGCTCGAGACTTGGAAAGAGTACCTCGCCTATCACGCCATCGAGCACGTCGGGCACTTCCTGCCCAAGGCCTTCGTCGACGCGCGGTTTGCGTTCTATGGCACCGCGCTCTCGGGTACGCCCATGCAGCGCGCACGCTGGAAGCGCGCCGTCTCCGCCACCGACGCCGCGCTGGGCGAGGTGGTGGGCAAGCTCTATGTGGAAAAGTACTTCCCTCCCGCCGAGAAAGCCCGCGCCGAGGAGATGGTGAAGAACATCGTCGCGGCTTTCGCGAGGCGCATCGACGCGCTGCCGTGGATGGCGCCCGCGACGAAAGAGAAAGCCAAGGCCAAGCTCGCGGTCTTGAAGGTCGGCGTCGGCTATCCGGACAAGTGGCGCGACTATTCGGGGTTGCAGGTCGTTCGCGGCGACGCGCTGGGCAACCTGCAGCGCACCGAGCTCTTCGAGTACCAGACGAAGATCGGCTGGCTCAACAAGCCGGTCGACCGCGGCGAGTGGGTGATGAACGCGCACCTCGTCAACGCGGTGAACCTGCCGGCGATGAACGCGCTCAACTTCCCCGCGGCCATCCTCCAGCCGCCTTACTTCGACCCCAGGCGCGCGGCGGTGATGGACTACGGCGCCACCGGCGCGACCATCGGCCACGAGATCAGCCACAGCTTCGACAACGCCGGCGCGCTCTTCGACGCCGAGGGCCGCTTGCAGAACTGGTGGACGCCGGAAGACTTCGCGCACTTCGAAGCGGCCGGCAAAGCGCTCGCCGCGCAGTACGACGCCTACGCGCCGTTCCCCGACCTGCACCTGCGCGGCGAGCAGACGCTGGCGGAGAACATCGCCGACGTGGCCGGGCTCTCGGCGGCGTACGACGCCTATCGCATCTCGCTCAACGGCAAGGAGCCGGCGCCGGTCGCGGGGTTCACCGCGGACCAGCTCTTCTTCCTCAGCTTCGCCCAGAGCTGGCGCACCAAGGAGCGCGAGCCGCTCTTGCGCCAGCAGATCGTCGTCGACGGCCACTCGCCCGGCGAGTATCGGGCCGACACCGTCCGCAATCTGGACGCCTGGTATCCAGCCTTCCAGGTGCAACCGGGACAACACTTATTCCTCAAGCCGGAGGCGCGCGTCCGCATGTGGTGAGATAGAGACCCTCATGGCAGAGAAGCTCGACTTCGTCCTCGCGGCTGGCGGCAGCACGGTCTCACCGCGCACTCCCTGCGTCATCGCCCTATGCGGCGCGTTTCCCGAAGCTGGCGAAGCGCTGCGCGCCGAGCTGCGCGGCCTGGGTGCAGATCTGGTGGTCTTCACGCCGCGCAACGGCGTCTGGCTCTCGCCCGACAACGATCCGCGCCCGCTCCTGCCCGAGCCGCGGCTCTGGGCCGAGCACGGCGTCCGTCCGCCGGAGCAGGGCGGCCCGCCGCTCACGGTGCTGGTCTTCGACGAGCAGCTGAAGCTGCGCCTGCGCCGCGAGGCCGACGCGCCGGTGCCCATCGAAGCCACGCTCCTGGCCGCGGTCCGCGAGGCGCGCAAACAGTCGCGCGGTGGAATGGGCCGGCGCGATCTGCTGGCCGGCTCCATCGTGGCGGCCTTCGCGCTGGCCATCGCCCAGGCCTGCGCAGGCTTTCGCACGCGGGACGTTCCCGGCCCCGAGGCAGAGGGCGGCGGCCTGATGACAGTCAACCTCACGGTCAACGGCGAGAAGCGCACCCTGCGCCTCGAGCCGCGGGTGACGCTGCTCGATGCGCTGCGCGAGAACCTGCAGCTCACCGGGACCAAGAAGGGCTGCGACATGGGCCAGTGCGGCGCCTGCACGGTCTTGATCGACGGCGTCCGCGCGAACTCCTGCTTGCAACTGCTCGCGGCCAACGACGGCAAGAAGATCACCACCATCGAGGGCCTGGCCAGCGGCAACAAGCTGCACCCCATGCA
>DATBAA010000600.1:0-1523 GCA_036271755.1 Myxococcales bacterium
GACCTGGGCGAGCTTGCCGATGAAGCCCAGCTCGATCTTCACCTCTTTGCAGTCGGTGAAGGTCGGGTCGTCCTGCCACTTGAGGTTGGCGTCGGAGACGACGATCTCGAACGCGCAGGCGCCCGCGCGGGTCTGGTAGACGCGGATGCCGAGAATGGCCGCAGCGGGCTCGCCGGTGAGCTTGGTGCCGTCCAGGTAGACGGCGAAATCCGGCTTTGCGCGGGATGTGTCGGCCACCTGGGGCACCTCAAGAACAGACTAAAGCCGATAGCTATGATACCCCGCCGTTTAGATAAACGAAAGAGGCATTAATTCCGAAGTGATTTCAGCGAGTCACGCGAAATCCGCTGAGGCCGCCCGTGGCGGGAAGCCAGCGAACCTGCACCTCTTCGACCTGGGCCAGGGGCGGTCCGCGGCGGCACCAGGCGATCAGCTCTTCCAGCACTGCCCGCTCTCCTTCGGCCACCAGCTCGACGCTGCCGTCCGGCAGGTTGCGCACTTCGCCGTGCAAGCCCAGCCGCTCGCCTTCGTCGCGTGCGCTGGCGCGGTAGAAGACGCCCTGCACGCGGCCGGTCACGGTGATCTCCGCGCGCGCTCGCTCGCCGCTCATTTGAGCAGCTCTACGAACTGGGCTTCGGTCAGCACGCGCACGCCCAGCTCCTCGGCCTTCTTCAGCTTGCTGCCGGCCTCTTCGCCGGCGACCAGCAAGTCCGTCTTGCGGCTGATGCTGCCCGAGACGCGCCCGCCGCGCCGCTCGATCTCGGCCTTCGCGTCCTCGCGCGTGAGCGTGGTCAGCGTGCCCGTCAGCACCACCGTCTTGCCCGCGAAGGGTCCTTTGGAGTCCTGCGCCGCCTCGGGCGAAGGCTCGATGCCCGCCTTCAGCAGCCGCTCGATGGCCTCGCGATTCTCCGGCTTGTTCAAGAACTCGAAGATCTGCGCCGCGACTTCCGGGCCGATGTCGCGCACCGACTGCAAGTCTTCAAGCGAGGCCGCGAGCAGCGCTTGCGGCGTGGGGAACTTCCGCGCGAGCGCGAGCGCGGTGGCTTCGCCCACCAGCCGGATGCCGAGCGCATAGATGAAGCGGCGCTGGCTGGTCTTCTTCGAAGCTTCCAAAGCAGCCAGCAGGTTGTCGGCGGACTTCTCGCCCATCCGCTCCAGCGTCAGCCACTCGTCGCGGGACAGTTTGTACAAATCGGCCGGCGTGGTCACGAGGCCGGTCTGCACCAGCCGCATGCAGGTCTCTTCGCCCAGGCCGCCAATGTCCATGGCCGTCCGGCTGGCGAAGTGGCGCAGCCGCCCGACCAGCTGCGCGGGGCAGCTCAGGTTGGTGCAGCGGGTCACCGCTTCGTCGGGCTCGCGCTGCACGTGCGACCCGCAGACCGGACAGGCGGTGGGCATCTTGAACTCGGGCAATCCTTCGGGCGGACGCGATTCTGTAATGACCCGCACGATCTCCGGAATCACGTCCCCGGCCCGTCGGATGAAGACTCGGTCTCCCTCGCGAACATCCTTGCGGCGCAGCT
>DATBAA010000601.1:0-4954 GCA_036271755.1 Myxococcales bacterium
TCAACGAGCGCGTGCTCTTCTCGGACGACCATCTGCTCGAGCACGTCTCGCCCAATCCGCTGGTCGATCTGGAGGGCCAGCGCGAGCCGCGCCACAAAGCGCTGGTCGAGTATCTTCGCTCCATTCAAAGAGTGCGCGCTCTCGACGTGGCGCTGGTCGCGCCGGGGCACGCCGAGCCCTTCGCGGGCCACGTTGCCTTGATCGACAGGCTCCTCGGCTTCTACGTGAAGCGGCAGGAGAAGCTCGTTGGGTTGCTGCGTGCGGGCCCGCGCACGCCGGCGTCGCTCTCGGCCGATCTCTTCCCGCGCGTCCGGCCGCAGCACCTCTACCTGACCCTGTCGGAGACGATGGGCAACCTGGAGGTGATGGAAGAGCAGGGCGTCATCGCCCGCGCGGAACTTAAAGGCCAAATTCGTTTCGAGCTGGTCTAAGGTCTCCGCTTCCGAGGTGCTTCGATGGTGGCGTGGACGCGGCGGCCGTGGTTGCCCTGGGCGCTGGGCGGGTTGCTGGTCCTCGCCGTGCTGGGGCCCGCGCTCGATCCGTCGGAGCAGGTCTATTACCGGGACACGCTGCGCTGCGTGTATCACTTCAAGCAGTTCATCGCCGGCCAGCTGCGCGCGGGGAAGTCGCCCTTCTGGGATCCGTGGACGGAGTCCGGCACCTCGGTCCTGGTGCAGATCACGCCGGGCCTGTTCCACCCGGCGACGCTGCTCTACCTGCTGCTGCCGTTCGAGCTGGCGTTCAAGCTGAATCATTTGCTGGCCGTTCCGCTCGCCTGGGTCGGGCTCTACCTGCTCGCGCGGAAAGCGGGCGCGTCCGCTTGGGGAGCCGCGGCCGGAGCTTGCGGATTTGCGGCCTGCGGACATCTCGCGTCGATGACCGGCTCCAGCCTGCCCTTCGCGCTGGGCGCCGCCACCATGCCGTTGGCGCTGCACGGCTTCCTGCGCTTCGTCGAACGGCCGCGGCCGCTGCGCCTGCTCTGGGCGGGGTACGCGCTGGCGCTCTGCTTTCACGCCGGAGAGCCGCAGTCCATGCTCTTCGCCGGCTACATCGGCGCGGTCTGGGTCGTGGGCGGTTCGATCTTGCGCCGGAAGGGAGTGGCGCGGGCCCTTCTGCAAACCGCGGCCTGGGGCACCTGCGCGCTGCTCCTGGCGGCGCCTGCCATCACGCCGGTGCTGGCGCGGCTTGGGGCCAGCGCGCGGACCACGGTCGTGAACGCGCACGATCGGGCGTCCTTCGCCAACGCGCCGGCCCGCCTCGCCGGCCTGCTCTTGCCGTGGGCCTTCGACGACGCGCTGGAGGCGTCAGCGAAGACCAAACCTTACTTCACCGAATACTTCGCGGGCCCGCAGCCCGACTCCTTCAGCGATTCGATCGTGCTCGGCGCGCCCATCCTCTTGTTGGCGTTCGCCGCGCGCCGGCGCTGCTGGCCGTGGCTGCTCGGCGCGCTCTTCTTCGCGCTCGCTTCGGCCGGCGACAAGCTCGGGTTTCTCCGTCCGCTCGAGTTGGTCCTGCCGGGCCAGAGGCTGTTCCGCTATCCGGAGAAGCTGATCGCGCCGGTGTCGATGTTGATCTGCTTTTCGGCGGCGTTCGGCATCGAAGCGGCGGGCTCGTGGCTTGCGCTCGGGCTGGCGGCGCTGCTGGGCCTCTCGTGGCTGGTCTCGAAAGGTATCCACGCGAGGCTCGTTTTCTGGCTGCAGGCGCACGGCCGGACGGGCGGAGCGCCGCAAGCAGAGCAGTTCCTGCAAGCGCTGCAGGCCGCGCTGCTCTTCACCGCCGCGCTGGCCTTTTTCTATTGGGCGGCGCTCCTGCTGCGGCGCCTGCGGCCTGCCTTTCCGCTCCCAGCCGCGCTGGCCGCGCTCTGCGCCGTCGCCGGCGTCATTCAAACCACCGGGCGCATCTATACGGCCCCGTTGGAGCTGCTGCACGCGCCGCTGCTGCTCGCCGATGAGCTGAAGGCCGCGGCCGGTCCCAGCGAAGGCCGCTGGCGCATCCGCGGCGACACCATGATCGTTCCCATCTTCAACTCTTTCGACCTGCGCTACGCGCGCACCATGGGCGGCGTGCAAGCGCTCAACCCCCAGTTCCATGCGCTGGCGCAGGTGGAGGGAGCCACCTCCTACAGCTCGCTCACCGACGGCGATTACGAAGCTGCGCTGAGCTCCGGCGGGGGCTTTGCCAACCAGGTGCTGGGCGTGCGCTTCGACCTGCAGCCCGCCGTCTCCTTCAACGCGGCGCAGGCGGCGGGCGCTGGATACCGGCGCGGCGCGTTCGGGGCCTGGGTGAAGGAGTTTCCCGCCCGGCCGCGCGCCTTTCTCGCCGGCTGCGCGCGGCCGTTTCCGCGGCCCGAGGACGCCCTGCGCTGGCTCTCGTCGCCTGCGTTCGCTATCGGCGAGGCGGCGGTCCGCGGCGACCCGGGGCTTCCCTGTCCAGCGCAGACGTCCGGCGAGGCGTCTTTGCTCCGGAGCGGCGCAAACGACATGCAAGTGCGGACCGATGCTCCGGCGCGCTCGCTCCTGATCGTGGCCGAACACTACGACCCGGGCTGGCGCGCGACGGTGGACGGCCAGCCGGCCCCGGTGCTGCAAGCTGATCTGGTAGCGCTGAGCGTGGTGGTTCCGGAGGGCCGCCACGAGGTGACCCTGCATTTCGTGCCCGACCTTCTCTGGCTCGGGCTCTGCCTCTGCGGCGGCTGCGTGCTGCTCCTGTCGCTGCTCGAGCTCGTCCTGCGGCGGCGGCAAAGAGTGCTGGCTTAAGACGTTCGTCTTTGCGAAGCTGCTGCGTCCGAGGTGTGGAAGATGGCGGCGTGGATCTGGCGGGCGCTCTGGCTGTTGGTCCCCGCTGCCTGGCTCGCGCGCGGCAACTCGACGCTGGCCTTCGTGCTCGCCTGCGCGGCGCTGATTCCGCTGGCCCGCAGCATGGGCGACGCCACCGAAGCGTTGGCCGGCCGTCTGGGCCCCGCCGCCGGCTCGCTCTTGAACGCCAGCTTCGGCAACGCCGCCGAGCTGATCCTCGGCATCGCCGCCTTGAAAGCCGGCCACGTCGATCTGGTGAAAGGCAGCCTGACCGGCTCGATCATCGGCAACCTCTTGCTGGTGGCCGGCGCGTCCATCGTCACCGGCGGAGTGCGCCACCAGCGGCTGAAGTTCAACAAGCTCGCGGCCTCGTCCAGCATCGCGACGCTCTTTCTCGCCGTGGTCGCGTTGGCCGTCCCGACGCTGCTCGGCGCGCGCGGGAAGCCGCCCGTCCTGTCTCAGGCCATCAGCGGAATCCTCATCGTCATGTACGTGCTCTCCCTGGTCTTCACGCTGGGCACGCACCGCAAAGAGCTGGCGGCGCACGAAGAGCCGGAAGGTGAGAGTCACAAAGGCGGCCTGGCCCAGCAGATCGGCAAGCTCGTCCTGTCCGCGGCAGCCACGGCAGTGGCCAGCGAAGTCCTGGTCGGCTCACTCGAGGGCGCGCTGGCCACGCTGCACCTGCCGGAGATCTTCGTCGGCATCGTCGTGGTGGCCGTCGTCGGCAACGCCGCCGAGCACGCCGCCGCCCTGCGCTTCGCGGCCCGCGGCGAGATGGACGTGGCGCTGGGAATTGCCTGGGAGTCCTCGAAGCAGATCGCGCTCTTCGCCGCGCCGGTCCTGGTCTTCGTCGGCATCGCGCTGGGCGCGCCCATGGACCTGGCCTTCACCCGCTTCGAGGTCATCGCCGTCGGGCTGTCGGTCATCGCGCTGGCGCTGATCGCCCTCGACGGCGAAACCCACTGGCTCGAAGGCGCCTTCCTGCTGGCCACCTACGCGGTGCTGGCCGTCGGCTTTTACTTCGCGGGCTGAAGCTTCGCGGGCTGAAAGAGAACCTCGTTCTCGCAGATTCGCGATAGAAGCCCGCGCGTGGCGGACCTGGCACTCACTCTCATCATGGCTGTCTGGGGGAGCAGCTTCGCCATCCTGCGCGGGCTCTTCACCGGCAACCAGGCCTCGCCGCTGGCCATCATCGCGGTGCGCATGGCGCTGGCCTCCACGCTCCTGGGCGCGTACCTCTTCGCCACCCCGGGCGGCCGCGCGCAGCTCAAGAGCATCAAAGGCTCGCTGCTCAAAGACGGAGTCTTCTGCGGCGCGCTCCTGGGCATCGGCTTCTTGCTGCAGACCGAAGGCCTCTCGCGCACCACCGCCTCGCGCAGCGGCTTCCTCACCGGCATGCTGGTGGTGCTGGTCCCTATTCTCGAGTTTCTCCTCTTTCGCAAGAAGCCGAAGTCCCCCGCGCTGGCCGGCATCCTGCTGGCCTTCGCGGGCATGACCGCGCTCTCCGCGCCCTGGGCCGACAGCTCGCGCGGGACCTTTCTGGGAGACTCGCTGACCGCCGCCTGCGCGCTGGTCTTCGCGGGGCACATCATCGCGCTGGGCCGGGTTGCCGCGAAGCATCCGTTGCTTCCGCTCTTGCTGCTGCAGCTCGCCACCACGGCCGTCCTGGCCGCCGCGGTAGGGCCGTTGATTGAGCCGCAGCATCTGGAGTCCGCGCCGAATCTGATCCTGGCGGTCGTCTACCTGGCGCTCTTCGCCACGCTGCTGGCGTTCGGTATCCAGACCTGGGCGCAAAAGGTGATGCCGTCCGTCCGCGTCGCGCTGATTTCGTCTTTGGAGCCCGTCTTCGCCGCGCTCTGGGCCGCGCTGCTCTTGAATGAACGCCTCTCCGGCCGCGAGCTCTTGGGCGGCGGGCTCATCGTCCTGGGAGTGGCGGTGGGCGAGGCCGGCGCGGCCATCTGGAAGACCGCATGAAGCCGCCGCTGCCGCCGGAGGTCGAGCGCGGCGCGAACGGCCTGCGCGTCCGGGGGCACGCCCTGGTCCTCGATCCGCGCGGCCGGCCACAGCTTGGCTTCGTCGCGCATGCCCGCGGCGCTCCGCGCGTGCTGCCCGAGCGCAGCGTCACAACCGCGGCCACGCTGGCTCTTCTCGAAGCCGCT
>DATBAA010000602.1:0-18878 GCA_036271755.1 Myxococcales bacterium
CGGCAACGTCGCCGGCCTGGACTCGCTGGCCAAACCGCCGGAGGACGGCGCCACCAAGGCTCCGGAGACCAACCTGCCGGGCTCGGGTCAGGGCCACGCCGAGCACAGCTTCGGCGGCTTCGACGGCGCCTTCAGCACCAAGATCATCGACGAGAACAGCCGCATCAACGTGCAGGTCCTCGACAACCTGGGCGGCAAGCCGCTGGCGGTGCTCACCCAGCTGCGCGCGATGATGAGCGACCCGAAGTTCAACTTCATCTTCGACGACGAGGACGCGCAGCACGACCGCGTCAACCGCGACGACATCATCCTGGCGATGAAGGACTGGATCGACCTCGACGAGACGGGCGCCGCGCTGGACCCCACCAACACCAGCAACCCCTTCGTCACCGGCTTCTCCGACGAGAACTCGGCCTACGACCGCTACACGCCGCGCTACAAGGCGAAGAACGCGCACTTCGACAGCCTGGAAGAGCTCTACATGGTCCGCGGCGTCAACGACCGCTTCATGCAGGCCTTCGGCGACCGGCTCACCATCTGGCCCGACTTCAACAACCTGCTGAACATCAACACCAACGACCCGCTGCAGATGTCCGTCAACGTGCTGTCCGCCGCCGCCAACCCCAACGACCCGCTGCTGCGCGATCCGCGGATGATGGCGACCATCCTCCAGGAGATCCAGCTGAAGAAGATGTTCTCGTTCTTCGGCATGTCGGCGCAGGACTTCGTCCAGGTGCTGGTGTCGAACGGCATCCGGGTGCGGCCGGAGATCGATCCGCGGCTCAACGGCAGCGCCGACAAGCTCTTCAGCTCGACCAGCGACACGTTTCGCATCACCGCCACCGGCCGCATCGGGCGCATCGAAAAGAAGGTCACGGCCGTCATCAAGTACGACGACCTGATGGGCAAAATGCTGTACTGGAAGGAAGAGTAATGCACCGGATCGTCGGATTGGATTGGGGCCAGCACGAGCTCCGCGCGGCCCTGCTGCAAGGCGGCTTTCGCGGCGCCGCGCTGCAGGAGGTCCGCTCGGCGCAGCTGCCCGCGGAGGGAACGCCTTCCGAGCGGCTCAAGGCCGGCCTCGACGCGCTGGCGCTGACGCCGCCGCTCGGGCCGGACGACGCGGTGGCGGTGGCGCTGCCGGGCACCCTGGTCGCGGCGCACCTGCTCACGGTGCCCTTCGCCGATCAGAAGCGCGTCGATCAGGTGCTGCCGGCGGAGGTGGAAGGCACCATCCCGTTCGACCTGGAAGAGGTGGTGTGGGACCACTCGGTGCTCAGCGTCGCCAACGGAAAGACCGAGCTCCTGGTCGGCGTCGTGCAGCGCGCGGTTCTGCGCGAGCATCTGGCGGCGCTCTCCGCCGCCGGGCTCGACCCGCGCGTGGTCACGCTGGCGCCGCTCGCGCTCGCGGCGCTGGCCGAGAAGGGCTCGCTGACCGCGCCCGAGGGCCTGTCGGCGGCGCTGCTCGACGCCGGCCCCGATCGCGCCAACGTCGTGCTCGTCTCCGAGGGCAAACCCGCGCTGGCCCGCGCGCTCGCGAGCGCCGGCGCCGAGGCCTGGGAAGCGGCCAAGACCGACGAGACGGCGCTCAGCCGCATCGTCGCGCTGCTGGCGCGCGATCTGAAGATCTCGCTGCGCGCCCGCAAGGTGGCGCCGCAGAAGCTGCTGCTCTCCGGCGCCATCGCCGAGCTGCCGGGCGCGGCCGAGAAGCTGGGCGCCGAGCTGCAGCTGCCCGCGGAGGTGTTTGCCATGCCTTCCGGCGGACCCTCGGCGGCGCTGGCGCTGGGGCTTGCCCTGCGCGCCCAGACCCCGCGCGGCAAGGTGAACTTCCGCAAGGGCGAGTTCGCCTTCACCCGCGATCTCTCGCAGGTGCGCGGGCAGATCACGCGCATCGCCGTCGGCGCTGCGGCGCTGCTCGTCCTGGCGCTCGTCTCCGGCATGGCCCGGCTCAGCTCGCTGCACTCGCAGTCCCAGGCGTACGACGACGCGGTGTGCGCGGCCACCAAGCGCATCCTGGGCACCTGCACCACGGACTACCGCCAGGCCATCGGCCAGCTCTCGGGCGGCAAGTCGCGCGCGGCGGGCATTCCCCGCGTCTCGGCCGCGGACGTCTTCGCCGAAGTGGTGGCGCGCATGCCGGCCGACGCGCTGCCGCTCCTGGAGGACGTCGAGACCACCACCACCGCCGTCCGCATGCGCGGCAACGTCGGCGGCTACGACAAGGTGGACCCCATCACCTCGTCGCTGAAGAAGGACAAGTGCTTCGGCGAGATCAAGCCGCCGCGCTCGGAGAAGTCGCGCGACGCCAACCAGGGCATCACCTTCTCCGCGGAGTTCCCCTACATCTGCTCGGGCGAGCAGCCGGGAGGCTCGTAATGGACAAGATTCGCGCCCTCATCGCCGACGGCCAGGCCTGGCTCGCGGCCGCCACTCCCCGC
The DNA here is from genome assembly GCA_036271755.1 of Myxococcales bacterium. Lineage (GTDB taxonomy): Bacteria > Myxococcota > Myxococcia > Myxococcales > 40CM-4-68-19 > 40CM-4-68-19. The sequence goes on from DATBAA010000602.1 coordinate 2,439, forward strand.
GAGCGCAGGCTGTTGGGCATGGCCAGCGGCGGCGTCGCCCTCTTCATCGTCTTCATCTTCTGGGTCAGCTTCGGCAGCGCGATCCGCAAGGCGCAGAGCAACCTGGAGGAGAAGCAGGCCGACTTCGAGAAGATCGCGCGGCTCTCTTCCGGCTTCGCGCAGCAGGAGCAGGAGCGCCAGCTGCTCGAGGTGCGGCTGCGGCAGAGCCCGCCGGCGCTGATGAGCTTCGTCGACTCCACCGCCAAGGCCGGCGGCGTCGAGGTGGGCGGCATGAGCGACCGCGGCGTCGTCTCCGGCGGCACCGGCGGCAAGCCCAAGGAGCAGTCGGTCGAAGTGAACATGAGCAAGGTTCCGCTCGACAAGCTAGTCAAGCTGCTCAGCGACCTGGAGCACGGGCCCGGCGTGGTGAAGGTGCGCCGCCTGCGGGTGCGCAAGTCGAACGAGAACAAAGAGCTGCTCGATGTCTCGCTCAGCGTGAGCGCCTGGCAGGGAGCTTGAAGGTGCCCGAGATCTCCTATCTGGCAAAGCACCCCATCCTCCGCAAGGCGCTGGTGCCGGTGACGGCCGTCGTCTTCTTCGTGCTCTTTCTCGTCCTGACTTTTCCCTACGACACGCTGGCGCTGCGGCTCACCGCGGAGGCGCAGCGCGAGGGCGCCGAGCTGACCATCGGCAGCCTGGGACCCGCCGGCCTGGGCGGCTTGCGCGCGCGCGACGTGAAGCTGCGCCTGCCGCCGTCGCCCAACGGAGAGCCTTCGACGGAGGTGAAGCTGGAGCGCGCCGACCTGAGCCCGGACATCCTGCCGCTGATCCTCCGCCGGACCTCCTTCGGCTTCTCGGTGGAAGGCTACGGCGGCACGGTGAAGGGCCACCTGGCGCTGAGCAACGATCCCAAGCTGCCCGGCCTCACCTCGCTGCGCATCGATGCCCGCGACGTCGATCTGGCGACGCTGCCGCTGGCCGAGATGACGAGCGGCCTGACGGTGGGCGGGAAGATGCAGCTGAAGATGGACCTCAAGTCGCTGCAGCCGGTGGAGACGGCGTCCGGCGACGTGCAGGTGAACCTCGACAACGTCGCCATCACCGGCAGCATGATGGGCATGACGCTGCCCAAGACCATGCTCGGCAAGCTCGAGGGCGGCGCGACGGTGGAAAAGGGCGTGGCCAGATTGGACAAGACCAACACCCGCGGCGGAGACATCGACGCGGATGTGGACGGCAACGTTTCTTTACGGCCGCTCTTCTCGCTCTCGCAGGCCGACTTGCACGTGCGCTTCCGGCCGGCCGACCATTGGCTGGACCAGAACCCGGCCATCAAAGGGATGATGGGTTTGTTGCAGAACGCGCGGCAGCCAGACGGCGCCTATCTCTACTCGATGAACGGGCCGGTCTCGCGCCTGCAGCCGCGCCCCGGAAAGTGATCGCCGACCGGACCCTCGAGGGCGACTTGCCCGTGCGGGTGCACTACCCCGCCGGACTGATTGGCCCCGCGCCCATCATCGTCTTCTCCCACGGCCTGGGCGGGTCGCGGCTGGGCTACGAGTTCCTCGGCAAGGCCTGGTCCGAGCGCGGCTACGTGGTGGTGCTGCCGTCGCACCGCGAGAACGTCCCGCTGGGCGTGGCGGAGCAGGAGCAGCACACGCTCGCCGACTTGCGAGCCATGAAAGAGGCCATCAACGACCCGGCCAACTGGCCGGTCAGGCCGCTGGACATCCGCCGCACCGTCGATGCTTTGGAGTCCTTGCCTTCGCAGATCCGCGCCTTGAACGGCATGCTCGATCTCTCGCGCATCGGCGTCGGCGGGCACTCGTACGGCGCGTATACCGCCCTGCTCTGCGCCGGGGCTCGCGTTCGCGTGGGAGATGAATGGCAGACTTTTCCCGAGCCGCGGGCGCGGGCGTTCGCGGCGCTGTCGCCGCCCGGTAACGGCTCGCGCGGGCTCTCGGCGGAGTCGTGGACGGGCATTCGCGCGCCGCTGCTCTGCATGACGGGCACGTTGGATGGCGGGGTCCTGGGTGAGCCGCCGTCCTGGCGCGAGGACGCCTTCAAGTCGCTGCCCGGGCCTGATCACGATCTGGTCGTGCTCGACGGCGCGGACCACTTCACCTTCTCCGCCGGCCGCCCGCGGTTTCCCGCCGATCCGGCGCTGATGAAGCAGATTGAAGCGGCCACGCTCTGGTTCTGGGACAAGCACCTCCGCGGCGTCGACGCGCCCTTCCCCGCGCTGGCCGGCGCCCGCGCGGAGCACAAGTGAACGAGCTCGGATGCGCGCTGGAACTCAGCGGGCTTGTGTGTCACGCTGGGCCGGCATGCGCGCGCTCGTTCTTTTCTCGCTGATGCTCGCCGCCTGCGGCCGGCACGGGCCGCCGCACTTGCACGGCGACCCGCAGGCGATGGCGTACCGCAGCCGCGAGAAGGTCTCAGACGCGGCCGCCGTGCGGATCGCGGCGGAAGCGGTGGGCGACGCGCGCAGGCGTCCGGCTTGGAGCGAACCCAACCACGTCCACGCCGCGGACGGCCCCTTCGGCGACAGCCACGACAAATATCTCTACGGCGAGGCGCGCCTCTACCTGGTCGAATACGAGACCGACCCAGGCAAGTTCCGCGACGTCGAACCGCAAGAAGACGCGGTGATGGCCTACGCCGATGCGCTCTTCACGGTCGGACAGCTGCAGCGCTGGTCGAAGGAAGGCAGCATCGACTGGGACATCCGGCTGGGCCGCGAGAAGGGCCGCGTCGACGCGGGCGGCCCAGACTCCGACACCCGCGCGCTGCTCGAGAAGCTGGCCAAGAAGGCGGGCTCCCCCAAAGACGTCGAATCGCTGAGAGCCGCGCTGGACGCCAAATACCGCGACCGCCGTTAACTGGACGCAGTGGGGAGAAATGCCCCGCCGGACCCAGGTACACCCTCTCCCGGCCGGTCCGGCGGTGCTGACGAAGCTGCTCGGGTTGTCCGGCGTTCGCCGTTTACCGCCCAGCCGCTACGCGAGCTCGGCGGCGATGCTGTCGGCGGCGGCGGCGGGATTTGGGGCGTCGCGCAAGGGCCTGCCCACCACGAGGTAGGTCGCGCCGGCGCGGACGGCTTCGGCCGGCGTACCGGTGCGGCGTTGATCGTTCGCGGCCGAGCCGGCAGGGCGGATGCCGGGGACGACCAGGACCGGCCCCGGCCCCAGAAGCGTTCGCAGCGCGGCGACTTCTTGCGGAGAGCAAACCAGGCCGTCGGCGCCGGCCTCGATGGCCAGCTTTCCCAGCCGGGGCACCGCGTCGCGCGCGAGCCCGATCGCGTCCAGCTCGGCGGGCCCCAGCGAGGTCAGCGCGGTGACGGCCAGAAGCTTCGTGCCCGACGATCCGAGCCCGCGGCGAGCCGCCGCGACCATCTCCGCCCCGCCGCTCGCGTGGCACGTCACGAACTGCACGCCCAGCGAAGCCACCCCGCGCGCGGCGCTCTCGACCGTCTGCGGAATGTCGTGCAGCTTCAAATCCAAGAACACCGGCAGCCCGAAACCGCGCACCGCCTCGACGGCCACAGGCCCATGCGCGACGAAGAGCTCGAGGCCCACCTTGAGCATGCCGATATGCCCCGCGAGCTTCGCGGCCAACGCAGCGGCGCTCCGCGGATCCGGCACGTCGAGCGCGGCGCAGATGCGCTCGTGCGGCTTCATCGCGGCAGGAGCTTCCCGCCAGCCTCGCGAATGGCCGCCGTGGCCTTGGCGACCACATCCGCGATCAACACCAGCTCGACGTCCTTCGACCCGCGCGGCTTCCACTCCACCTTGCCCTCGGCGAGGCCCTTCTTGCCGATGGCGATGCGCAGCGGCAGGCCGATGAGGTCCGCGTCCTTGAACTTCACGCCGGCCCGCTCGTCGCGATCGTCGAGCAGCGCCTCGACGCCGGCCGCCGTCAGGTCCGCGTAGACCTTCTCCGCCGTCGCCACCACCGCCGCGTCGTTCATCTGCAGCGGCAGGATCGAGAGGTGGAACGGCGCGATGCTCATGGGGAACTTGATGCCGTCGTTGTCGTGGTGCAGCTCCACCGCGCCGGCCAGGATGCGCTCGACGCCGATGCCGTAGCTGCCCATCACGATGGGAACCTCGCGGCCGCCTTCGTCCAGCACGCGCGCGCCCATCGACTCGGAGTAGCGCGTGCCCAGCTTGAAGATGTGGCCGACCTCCAGCGCCTTGCCCACCGAGAGCGGCTCGCCGCACTTTGGGCAGCCTTCGCCGGCGTTGACGGTGCGCAGGTCCACGGCCTTGGCGTGCGCCAGATCGCGCGGCACCGAGACGTTGCGGAAGTGGAAGCCGTCCTTGTTGGCGCCGGTCACCATGTTGGTCAGCGCCACGAGGCGCGTATCGATGAAGACCGGAATGCCGGTCAGCCCGACGCCGCCCAGCGAGCCGGGCCTGGCGCCCATCCACTTGGGGATCTCTTCCGCGTGCGCCGGCCGCAGGATCTGCGCGCCGGTAGCCGTCTGCAGCTTGGCTTCATTGAGCTGATCGTCGCCGCGGACGATGGCCACCACCGGCTTCTCGTCGGCCACATAGATCAGCGACTTCAGCTGCTGATCAGCGGCGACACCGTAAGGCTTCGCGCTGAGCGCATCGATGGTGACAACGCCCGGCGTCGCGAACTCCTCGACTGCCGGCGTCTCGCCCGCGAGCTTGTATTTGTCGGTCGTGTCGACCTTCGAGGTGGCCTTCTCGGTGTTGGCCGCGTAGCCGCAACCTTCGCTGAAGGCGATGAGGTCTTCGCCCGCGTCGGTGGCGACCATGAACTCCGTCGAGCCCGAGCCGCCCATGGCTCCAGAGTGCGCGTCCACCTGGATGGTCTTGAGGCCGCAGCGGTCGAAGATCCGGACATACGCCTGCCGGTGATCCTCGAACGACTTGTCCAATCCGCCCGCGTTCAGATCGAAGGAGTAGCTGTCCTTCATGGTGAACTGCCGCACGCGGAGCAGGCCGCTCTTCGGCCGCGGCTCGTCGCGGAACTTGGTCTGGATCTGGTACCAGGTCTGCGGCAGCTGCCGGTAGCTGCGCAGCTCGGCCCGCGCCAGGACGGTGAAGACCTCCTCGTGGGTCATGGCCAGGCACAAGTCCGCGCCCTTGCGGTCCTTGAGCCGGAACATGTTCTCGCCCATCACCGACCAGCGCCCCGACTCCTCCCACACCTCGCGCGGGTTCAGCGCGGGCAGGTAGAACTCCTGCGCGCCGATGCGCTCCATCTCCTCGCGCACCACGGCCGTGATCTTGAGCAGCGACCGCTGCGCCAGGGGGAGGATGGAATAGATACCCGCCGACAGCTGCCGGATGTAGCCGGCCCGCACCAGGAGCTGGTGCGAGGCCACCGTCGCGTCGGCCGGAACTTCCTTCAGTGTCGGGACGAAGCTCTTCGAGATGCGCATGACGAACTAACCCTTCTTGCCGAGCTCTCTGTCGATGGTGGCCTTGAACTCTTCGTACGGCTGCGCGCCGTTGATGAAGATGCCGTTGACGAAGAACGCCGGCGTTCCCTGCACGCCCGCCTCGGTGCCGGCCTTGCGATCCTCGGTCACGGACGCGCTCTTCTCGCCGCTGTCCAGGCACTTGTCGAACTTCGCCGAGTCGATGCCCAGACCCTTGGCATAGCCCTTCAGATCGTCGACCGCGAGCTTCTCCTGGTTGGTGAACATCTTGTTGTGCAGCTCCCAGAACTTGCCCTGATCGTTGGCGCAGGCGGCGGCTTCGGCGGCCTTGGCGGCGAAGGGGTGGAACTCGAGCGGATAGTTGCGGAAGACGAGCTTCACCTTGCCCTCGTACTCCTTCATCACCTTCTCGACCACCGGGTACTCGCGGCCGCAGAAGGGGCACTGGAAGTCGCTGAACTCGACGATGGTGACGGTGGCGGCGTCCGGTCCGCGCGACGGACCCTTGGCGTCCACCTTGATGCGCGGCAGCTCGGGCGCGACCATGGAGGTGGTGACCTTGTGCTGCTCCTTCAACGTGGCGAGCAGCTTGTCCAGGTTGGCGCGCTGCTTCTGCTGCTTCACCGCCTGCACGATCTGCGGCTTCAGATCCTCGAAGCTGCGGCCCTGTACCTCTGCCTTGTGCTCCTCGTAGAGCGCCTTCAGCTCGTCCTCGGTGGGCGCCGGAACGGACTCGGCATAGTCGGTGGCGAACCACTGATCGAGCGTCTTGCCCTTGGCCTTCGCCTCGCCCTCGAGCATGCGCTGGCTGACCAGCTGCTCGAGCAGGCCGCGGCGGGTGTTGTAGAGCTCGGTGAGCGCCTTGACCTCTGCCTGGGTGAGCTTCGGCCCGGTCTCCTTGTCGGCCTGCAGATCGCCGTAGGTGATCTTCTGGCCGTCCATCTCACCGACGACGGTCGCAGGGTCGATGGCGATGCCGCCCGAGGACTTGGTGCCGTTCGACCCCCCGCCTGTTTTGCAAGCGACGATGCTGACGGCGAACAACGCGAGGACGTGCAAACGGCGGCTCTTCATGCGAGTCTCCAGATTCAAGGACCGCGCACCCTAGGCGCGGTCGAGGCTTTGGTCAACAGCGGGGAACCGGTGGAATTCCAGAACCCCAGCGCAGCCGAAACCAAGACTTTGTTGCAACGATTGCGGACCATCGCCGTCGTCGGGCTCTCGTTCGACCCCGATCGCCCTTCTTATAGCGTTGCCATGTACTTGCAGAGCGCGGGCTATCGAATCGTGCCGGTGCGGCCCGACGAGGGCGAGATCCTCGGCGAGAAGATCTATCCGAACCTGGCCGCCATTCCTTTTCCGGTGGACGCCGCGGACATCTTCCGCCGGACGGCCTTCGCCGGAGCGCACGTCGACGAGGCCATCGCGCTCAAGCTGCAAGCCGTCTGGCTGCAGGAGGGCGTCATCGACGAACAGGCCGCGGCGCGCGCGCGCAAAGCCGGGCTCTATGTCGCGATGGACCGCTGCATGCTGAAAGAGCATCGCAAGGCCGGCCTCGCCTCGCGCCCGCCGCCCGTCAAGCCTTGATCAGCTGCAGCCGCGGCAGCGTCGCGTCCTCGAGGCTGAGCAGCGCGGAGGCGGCCTTGCCGTCGATCGAGGCAGAGTAGAGGAAGCCCTGCACGAACGAGCATCCCAGCCGCTGCAGCGCATCGGCCTGCGCCTGGGTCTCGACTCCTTCGGCGATCACCTCGACGCCCAGGTTCTTGCCCAGGGACAAGATCGTCTCGACGATGCGCCGGTTCTTCTCGTCCACCGCCATGGTGCGCACGAAGGAGGCGTCGATCTTGATGGTGTCGATGGGCATGCGGTGCAGATAGCTGAGCGACGAGAAGCCGGTGCCGAAGTCGTCGATGACCAGCTTGAGGCCCAGCTGGCGCAAGCCGATGAGGCAGCGCGAGGCCGCGGCTTCGTTCTCCACCAGCACCGACTCGGTCAATTCCAGCCGCAGGAGGCGCGGGTCGAGGCCGGTGGTCTCGAGGATCTCGGCGACCTGCTCCACCAGGTCAGGCTGCAGGATCTGGCGGCCCGAGATGTTCACCGAGAGTGAAGGCAGCTGCGCGCGCGGATGGAGGACGTGCAGCGCCTTCATCTGCCGGCAGGCCTCCTCCAGCACCCAGCGGCCCAGCGCGGAGATGATGCCCGTCTCCTCGGCCATGGGAATGAACTCGACCGGCGGCACCATGCCGCGCTTCTGGTGCTGCCAGCGCACCAGCGCCTCGAAGCCCGCCACCCGCGAGGTGGCCAGGTTGACGATGGGCTGATACTCGACGCGCAGCTCTTCGCGGTCGATGGCGCGCCGCAGATCGTTCTCCAGCTGGAGCACGGCCACCGCGCGGTCGTGCATGGTGATGTCGAAGACGGCGTGCTTGGCGGCGCCCTGGCCCTTGGCGCGATACATCGCGGTGTCCGCGTCGCGCAGCAGATCCTCGGGCCGGTGATCGTCGTTGGCGCCGCCCAGCGCGATGCCGATGGAGGCGCTGGTGAAGACCTCCTGGCCGTTCACCTCGAAAGGCTGCGACAGCTCACGGTGGACGCGGTTGGCGACGCGCCCCGCTTCGTTGGCCTCGCCCGCGCCTTCGATCAAGAACGCGAACTCGTCGCCGCCCAGGCGGGCCACGGTGTCCCCCGCGCGGCGGATGCGGTCGAGGCGGCGCGCGATGGCCACCAGCAGCTGATCGCCGGCGCGGTGGCCCATCGAATCGTTGACCACCTTGAAGCGATCCAGGTCGAGGAAGAGCACGGCGAAGCCCTCGCCGGCGCGGCCCTTGGCTCGAGCTTGCGCCTGGCCCAGCCGCTCCATGAAGAGCGCGCGGTTGGGCAGGCCGGTGAGCGCATCGTAGAAGGCCGCGTGCCACAGCTTCTGCTGCGCGCGCAGGCGATCGGTGACGTCGTTCGCGACCACCAGCCGCGCCTTGCGGCCCTCCAAATCCAAGGCGTGCGAGGAGATCTCCACGTCGATGATCTCGCCGCTCTTCTTGCGGTGCCGCCAGAGCGTCCCGGGCGATTCGGCCTCGAGCGGCTTCACCAGGCGCTCCACCAGCAGCGGCTGATCCTCGAGCGGCCGGATCTCGGTGATGGTCATGCGCGAGAACTCCTCGCGCGAATAGCCGTAGTGCGTAAGCGCGGACTGGTTGACCGCGAGGAAGTGCAGCGTGGTCAGGTCGTAGACCCACATCGGCTGCGGGCTGGCGTCAAAGAGCAGGCGATAGCGCTCTTCCGAGGCCTGCAGCGCGTCCTGCGTGCGCTTGCGCTCGGTGACGTCGCGGTTGGACATCCACACCGCCGGCCGCCCGCGGAACTGCACCGGACCGGCTGACACCTCGACGAAGATGGGACTGCCGTCGCGCCGCAGGTGCAGCGCTTCGAAGTTGCCGCCGTGGGCGCGCGCGGCGCCGGCGAGCCGCTCGTGATCCGCGCCCGGCCAGACGCCGTCGAGCTTGGCGCCCAGCAGCTGGGCGCGGGTGTAGCCGTAGACGTCGGCGCAGCGCTGGTTGGCGTCGAGGATGAGGCCGCTCTCGGTGTCGACGATGAGCACCGCGTCGTGCGCGCTCTCGAAGAGCGCCCGGTATTCGCGCTCGCTGCGGCGCAGCTCGTCCTCGGCCGGCTTGCGCGCGAGGATGACGCCCAGCTGCGCCGAGACGAAGCCCAGCGTCTCCAGCAGCATCTGCGGCGGCTCGTCGGGCGAGGCGGCGAAGAACTCCATCACCGCGAAGAGGCGCCCGCCCAGGCGGATGGGGAACGCATAGAGCCCGCGGGTGCCGCCGATGCTCTTCGCGTCGCCGGCCTCTTCGGGCAGCTGGCGCCAGAGCGGCTTGCCCTCGCGCAAGGCTTCGGGGACGTCGGTGGCGTTGCGGCGCTCTTCGGCCAGCGCGCGGAAGCTGGTCAGGTGCTCGGGGTCGTTCAGGTGCCAGAAGGTGCGCAGCGACAAGTCGCCGGCGTCGCCGGAGAACTGCAGCCGGCCCGCCTGCCAATGCAGCGTCTCGCAGATGCGCGCCAGCGCCGCGCGCAGCGCGTCCTGCACCGTCGGCGCCTCGTCGGCCGCCTGGACGATGGACTGCAGGAACTGGAGGCGCTGCTGAGTCTCGGCCACGGGTAGTTGCTCCAAGACGCGTTCAATTGCGCCCGAAGCGACTTACACCCCTCGGCACGGAAATGCGCAAAATGAATGAGGAGCAGACCGGCGAGCAGCCGGCTGTTCTAAAGCGGACTAAGCGACCTGCTCTTCGAGGGCCAGGACCGGCAAGAGCCGCTCTTGCAGCTCGTGCAGCTCTTCTTCGGCGCGCGGCTGCACCACTTCGCAGGCGTCGGCTTCGGCCAGGACCTTGCGCACGAGCAGGTGGTTCAGGTGGTGGCCAGACTTCACCGCCGTCAGGTGGCCGATGATCGGCATGCCCAGCAGCGAGAGATCGCCGATGGCGTCGAGCACCTTGTGGCGGACGAACTCGTCGGGGAAGCGCAGCCCCTCGGGGTTCAGGATGTTGAAGTCGTCCACCACCACCGCGTTGGCCAGCGAGCCTCCGCGGGCGAGGCCGGCGCTGTGCAGCCGCTCGACGTCGCGCTTGAAACCGAAGGTGCGAGCCCGGGCGATCTCGCGCTGGAACGAGCGCTCGCTCATGTTCACCTTGCAGGTCTGGTCGGTGATGAGCGGGTGGCGGAAGTCGATGGTGTAGTTGATGGAGAACTTGCCGCGGGCCGGAGAGAGCCGCGCCAGCTTGTCGCCCTCGGTCACCGAGATGGCCTTGCGCACCATCAGGAAGCGCCGGGCGGTGCGCAGCTCGTGGAGGCCGGCGTCGCGGATGAGGCGGACGAACGGCTCGGAGCTGCCGTCCATGATGGGGATCTCCGGGCCATCGACCTCGACCCGGGCATTGTCGATGCCGCAGCCCGCCAGCGCCGCCATCAGATGTTCGACGGTGCCGATACGCATCCGTCCGCGGCCCAGTGACGTATTCATGGTGGTGTCCACCACGAACTCAGCCAGCGCCGGAATCTCCTCGCCGTCGCGAATGAAGACGATGCCGGTGTCGGCGGGCGCCGGAGCGAGCGTGATTCCCACGTCGGCGCCGGAGTGGAGTCCGATTCCGCGGAGCTGTGCTCGATGCCTCAACGTCCGTTGGCGAAACGGGTGCAGTTCCATGCGGGGCGTTTCTCCCTCCGATGGTGGGCCAGCGACAGAAGAAGCTAAAAACCAGCAACAACTGTGCCGGGGATCACCCCGGGTGAAGAAAGCTAGGAACGGCAGGCCTTTGATGCGTTGGACCTGTCGCTTATCTGACAACTGCCACCGTACAGCTTCTAGACGTTCAAGACACGGCTGTCACAGTTCGGGTTAAGCGACCGGGCGCTCGTCTAGCGCGGCTGTAACGCAATGGCAAGCGCTTCACGGTAAACCGGCTCGTCGATCGGGTTGCGCTGCAGCTCTTGCCGCTTGCCGACCAACTCGAGGGCGCGGTCGAGGATCTCGGCGAAGCGCCGGCAGTCGTTGCGCAGCCGCTGGATGCGGAAGACCGTGCTCTCCAAGCGGTGCCCGGACCAGCCCTCGAGCAGATCGAGGAAGCGGTCGAAGAGCTCGCGATCCGAATGACGGAGAAGCTGGTAGCCGACATCGCGGAACTCCACCGCGTAGACGCGCAGCGGCTCGGCCTGCTCGGCTTCGGCGTGGGGCTGGTCCAGCATCTCGGCCGTCACGCGGCACATCTCGCGGAAGACCCACAGGTCGCGCCGCAGCCGCTCGCTCAGCTCCAGCCGGGCCTGCTCGTCCTCGAAGAGCGCCCTGGTCCCGAGCTGCGGATCGAGCGCCCGCGCGATGGCGCCAATGGCTTGCTTCGTGGCCTCCACCAGCTTGTCGCGCTGGAAGTCGAGCTGGGCGCGATCGGTCAGCGGCGCGCCCAGGAGCGGCGGCACCTGGTCGAGCACCACCCGGATCTTCTGCGCTGCCTCGCGCCCCGCGACGGCGGCGTTGCCAATGCCTTCGGGCGTGGCCAGGAGCCGCGGCAGATCGGATTCGAGATAGCCGACCAGCGCGTGCAGCTCGCTGCGGACCAGGGCGAGGATGACCAGCACCCGGCGGCTGTGCGGCACGGGCGGCGCGGGCACGTAACGAAGCGATCGCAACGAGCGGAAGGAAGCCAGCAGCGCCAGCGCGAAGGCCTTGCGCTTCTTGTCGTCGGCCTGGCCGCGCAGCGCCTCGAGCAGGCGCACCGAGCCGACGCGATCGTACTCGGCGCGGAACTCGAGCGGCGTCGGCGGACAGAAGTAGCGCGAGACGAAGAGCTCGTGCTGCAGGGCGCGGCCCACGTCGAGGAAGAGCCCTTGCGGCGCGCTGTCGAGGCGCACCAGGTGGTCGAGGATTCCCTGGTGCGCGACGAGACCCGTGCGCAGCAGGAAGAGGCTCTCTTCCGGCGTCCGCTGCTCGCGCAGCTCCGCGCCCATGCGGGCCCGCGCGCGATCGTCGGTGAGCGCGCCCTCGACGAAGCTACGAAAGAGCAGCGCCTGTTCGTGCGGCTGGGCGATGAGCCTTCTCGAGAGGTGCGTGGCGCGGTGGATGGCGTCGCGCGCGCTCTTCAGCTCCTCGCGCCAGTCGCGATCCGGCGGCGGCTGGGCCTCGCCGAAGAGGTTGCGCAGGTTGAAGAAGCGATCGATGCCTCGCAGCAGCATCTCCAGCTCGAAGAGGATCTCCTCGCGGCCCGAGATTGGCAGCCCGCGGATCCACCGCTCGCGCTCGGCAAGATAGACGGCCCGCACGCGCTGGCTGTCGCGCATGAGCTCGAAGAAGAAATCTTGTGCGAACGAACGCTTCGTCTCCACGGCGTCCAGTGTGGCGCAACGCAGCGGACAAGGCGAATTTTCCGTGGGCTACAAGAGCGTACCCTGGGGCCCGGAGGGTGGCTTTTTGCCCAAATGCTGGAATGCGCGGGCCGTCGCCACCCGCCCTCGCGGGGTGCGGGCCAGGTAGCCTTCCATCAACAGATAGGGCTCGTAGACGTCTTCCAGCGTGTCCGCGCGCTCGCCGACGGCGGTGGCGATGGTCTCGACTCCCACCGGCCCGCCGCCGAACTTCTCGATCAGGCTGACGAGGATCTTCCGGTCCATGGCGTCCAGGCCGGCGCCGTCCACTCCCAGCCGCTGCAGCGCGTGGTCGGCGATCTTCTGCGTCACCTTGCCGTCGCCCTCCACCTCCGCGAAGTCGCGGACGCGGCGCAGCAGCCGGTTGGCGATGCGCGGGGTGCCGCGGGCGCGCTTCGCGATCTCCTTCGCGCCCGCCTCGTCGATGCGCACCTGCAGCTTCTCCGAAGAGCGGCCGACGATCTCTTGCAGGTCTTCCGGCGGGTAGTAGTCGAGGCGGCTGACGATGCCGAAGCGATCCCTCAGCGGGCCGGTGAGCAGGCCGGTGCGGGTGGTCGCGCCCACGAGCGTGAAGCGTTTGAGCGGCAGCTTCAAGGCGCGCGCCCCGGCGCCGTCGCCGATGACGATGTCGAAGCTGAAGGTCTCCATGGCCGGATAGAGGTTCTCTTCGATGGCCGGGTTCATCCGGTGGATCTCGTCGATGAAGAGCACGTCGTTGTCGGCGAGGTTCGTCAAGATGCCGGCGAGATCTCCCTTGCGCTCCAGGGCCGGGCCGCTGGTGACGTGGATCTGCGCGCCCAGCTCGTTGGCGATGACGTGCGCCAGCGAGGTCTTGCCCAGGCCGGGCGGTCCGCAGAAGAGCACATGATCGAGCGGCTCTCTTCGCGCCTTGGCGGCCAGCACGAAGATGCGCAGATTGTCGATTAGAGCACGCTGTCCCACGACCTCCGCGAAGTTGCGGGGCCGTAGCGTCAAGTCGAAGCGCGCGTCGTCGCCAAGAGGTGCCGGCGTCACCACGCTGTCGTCATCTTCATCGTCGCGCATCGGACGGCGGACGCTAACACGGTGCTCGGAAGATTCGTGTGGAGAACAGACGATTGACCTCTTTGTTTGACTCTCACCCGCCGCCTGCTACTGCGCGGGCCAATTCACAAAGTTTCCTTTTCGAAAGGGTTTACCAATGCGTTCTGGACTGATGATGAAAATCTCGCTCGCGGGCGCGGCGCTCATTGCCGTGATCGCCGGCTGTAGCCACACCTCTTCTTCCACCATCAACTCCGCCTCCGACATGGCCGGCGACGGAGGCATGGCGATGGCGGACGCCGGCATGTCTTCGATGAACAGCGCCGGCTCCAGCATGGGCTCGATGGCCGACGCGGGCATGTCGTCGATGAGCGGGACAGCGTCCGGTATGGGCTCTTCGATGGGCTCGATGGCCGACGCAGGCATGTCCGGCATGTCGTCCTCGGCGAGCTCGGGGATGAATTCGGCCAGCGGCTCGGCCACCACCGCGGCAGATCAGGCGAAGAGCAGCGCCGGCTCCCTGGCCGGCAGCGCAAGCTCCGCGGCCAGCGATGCAGCTGACGCAGGCATGTCCGCCGCTTCGTCCGCCACCGCCCTGAGCGACGCGCAGATCGCGGGCATCACCGGCGCCGCGCACAAGGGCGAGATCGAGGCGGCCCGCATGGCGCGCAAGCAGTCGAAGAACGCCAAGGTCCGCGCCTTCGCCGCGCAGATGATCAAGCAGCACACCGACGCGCAGAAGGCGGAGGCCGCCGTTGCCAGCAAGGCGGGCATCACTCCGGCCGACAGCGACCTGTCGCAGAAGCTCACGCAGGGCAGCGCCGACACCGCCTCGCAGCTGAAGGATCTGAAGGGCAAGGAGTTCGACAAGGCCTACGTGAAGGCGCAGGTCGACGCGCACACCAAGGTGCTGGACACCATCGACAACGTCCTCGTCCCGGCGGCGCAGAACCCCGCGCTGAAGGCGCAGCTGCAGAAGGAGCGGCCGGTGGTGGCGCAGCACCTCGAGCACGCGAAGAAGCTCGCGGACTCGATGGGCGTTTCCCAGTAGTTAGGGCGCTCCCAGCAGCCTAGGGCGCTCCAACGATGAGCTTCAGCGCCTCTCGGAGCCTGGCTTCGAGGGGCGCTGCCGTTCCCAGGCTTCGCCGCACGGCTTCCGCGGTGCGCTCGGCAGCGGCGGGCCGGTAACCCAGGTTGATGAGCGCAGAGAGGAGCGCCTGATCTCCGTCGCCCACCGGGGGCGGCTGCGACGGACGCGCCTGGACGAGTCCGCTCGCCTTGACCTTGTCCTTCAGCTCCAGCACCAGCCGCTCTGCCGTCTTCTTGCCCACGCCGGAGATCTTGGTGAGCCGCGCCAGCTCGCCGTGGAGGATGGCCGCGGCCAGCTCCGAGGCGGGCATGCCGGAGAGGATGTTGACCGCCAGCTTCGGCCCGACGCCGCTGACGGAGATGAGCAGGTGGAAGAGCTCTTCTTCTTCCGGGGTGGCAAAGCCGTAGAGCTGCAGCGCGTCCTCGCGGACGTGGGTGTAGCAGCGCAGCTGGACGCGCCCGCCTTCGGGCAGCCGCGCCGCCGACTGCAGCGAGACGTGGACCAGGTAGCCCACGCCCTGGACGTCGATGATCAGCGCGTCGCCGCGCTTCTCCAGCAGCACTCCGTCGAGCCTTGCGATCACTTTCCCATCCTGCGCGCGAGCTGCATGCGCCAGTCGCCGCGCGGCTTCTTTTCGGCGATGGCTTGCGGAACGTGCTGGCGGAGAACGCCGCAGATGGCCGCTGCCAGCGCGTCGCTGGCGTCCATCCGCGCCGGCAGCGCGATGCCCAGGAGCACGCAGACCATACGCCCCACCTGCTCCTTCTCGGCCCGGCCGCTGCCGGTCACCGCCATCTTGATGACCGACGGCGCGAAGCTGCGAATCTTGGCGCCCGACTGCGCCGCGGCCAGCAAGGCGACGCCGCGGGCCTGGCCCAGCACCAGCGCGCTGCGGGCGTTCTTGGCATGGAAGACATCTTCCACCGCGACGATGTCCGGCCGATGCGCGGCGATCTCGCGGACCAGCCCCGCGTGCAGATCTCGCAGCCTGTCCTCGATGGGGCGATCTTCCCCGAGCGCCAGCACCCCATGCCCCAAGTGCTTCACCCGCGTGCCGCCGGCATCCTCGACGACGCCGAAGCCGCAATACCTGGACCCCGGATCAATCCCAAACACCCTCACGCCACTCAATTACCACAGACGGCTGTCGCTTCAGTTCAACCGCGAAGCGCGCCAAGCGCGCAAAGGGAAAACCAAAACCAAACTTTTCACCACAGAGCACACGGAGAACACAGAGAAAGACTTTTGTACAAAGGTTTTGCCTCTGTGTGCTCTGTGGTGGAAGTCTGTTGTTTTCCTTGGCGCGCTTCGCGCGCTTTGCGGTTGAACCGAAGAGAAAGCTTACGTGGCGCGGGCTTCGAGGGCGGCCATTTCTTCTTCGGAGATTTCGAAGTTGGCGTGCAGGTGCTGCACGTCGTCGTTCTCTTCCAGGCTCTCCACCAGCTTGAGGACTTTTTCAGCCTGCTCGCCGGCGATCTGCACGGTGGTCTTGGGCAGGTAGACCAGCTTGGGGGCGCCCACCTTGAGCTTGCCCTCCAGCGCCTTGTGGACCTGCATCATCGAGGCGGGTTCGGTGCGGACCTCGAAGCCGCCGTCGCCGTCGGGCACCACGTCTTCAGCCCCCGCGTCCAGCGCCAGCTCCATCACCTGCTCTTCGCTGGGACCCTTCGGGACCGGCATGATGCCCTTGCGGTCGAAGAGGAACGCGACCGCGCCGGTGGTGGCCATGCTGCCGCCGCTCTTGGTGAAGAGCGCGCGGATGTCTCCGGCGCTGCGGTTCTTGTTGTCGGTGACGATCTCCAACATCAAGGCGACGCCGCCCGGCCCGTACCCTTCATAGACGAGCTCTTCGTAGTGGACGCCTTCCAGCTCGCCGGTGCCCTTCTTGACCGCGCGGGTGATGGTGTCGCCCGGCATGTTCGCTTCGCGAGCGAGGAGCATGGCCGAGCGCAGGCGGGCGTTGTGGTCCGGGTCGCCGCCGCCGTTGCGGGCCGCGATGGTCACCTCGCGGATGAGCTTGGTGAAG
>DATBAA010000603.1:0-2054 GCA_036271755.1 Myxococcales bacterium
CCCGCGCGCGAGCTGCGCCGCCAGGTTCTGCGCCTGCGCGGCCGGCAGCGCGCCGTCGCGCAAGAGCTCGCGCAGGTTCTGTCCCTCGAGCAGCTCGGTGACCAGGAAGGGCACGCCGTCGTGCTCGCCCAGATCGTAGACCGCCAGCACGTTGGGGTGCTCCAGCGAGCCGGCCGTGCGCGCCTCTTGGATGAAGCGCTGCGTGCGCACCGGATCGTACGCGCCCGTCACCACCTTCACCGCCACGCGGCGGTCCAGCTTGTCGTCGTGCGCCGCCAGGACGCGGCCCATGGCGCCCCGGCCCAGCTCGCCCTCCAGGTGGTAGCGGCCGGCGAGCTTGGTGCCCTCCTTCAGGTCGCGGACCATCGCGGCCGGCAGGGGCGGAGGCGAAGGCCTGTGCGAGGAGGGCAGCTGGGTGCGGACGAAGCCGTTGCGGGTCAAGTCCCAGAACCAGGAGACGGCGAAGGTGATGGGCAGGCCCAACGCCGCAAGCCAGATGAGCGCGCGCAGAGACCACGCCGGGAACTCGAGCGCGTGGACCACGATGTCTGCGAGCTGCAGCGCACCCGCGGCTGCGACGCCGTAGGCAACGACCGCGCCAAGCACCCCGCGGCGGCGCAACTCCGCGAACAAGAGAACCTCCTGCCGCGCTCATAGCACGTCCTCTCCCTGAGTGCGCCCGGGCCCGCAAAGGTTTCAGCGGCGCGCCTGCACCGCGCAAGCGCCGTCGGCAGACCGGGTCAGGTCGCTGGCGATGGCACCGAGCACCGTCCGGGCCAGCGCGGAGTCGTTGTCGCCCGCCAGGAGCCCCGTCACGTGGCCCATGGTTCCCGGCGTGACGACGACCAGCCGGGTGGTGATCTCCACTTCATAAGCGCGGGGATCTTCCGACTCGCCCAGCGGCAGCACGATGCGCTCCAGCGAGACGTGCTCCGGGTCGGCCACGGCGCGTCCGTCCAGCTCGAAGACGCCGCGCTCGTCGGACCAGGTGAGCGGCAGCTCGCGCGAGGTGGCGGCGACGACGCGGCCGAACCAGAGCTTGCGGCGGCGCACCACCGAAGTCTGCACCGACAGCTTCCCCGTGACGCCCAGCTTGACGATGCGCAGCAGCTCCTGATCGAGCAGGCCGTGCACCGTCGCGTCCACCAGCGCGCGCGTCCCCGCCAGCACCGCCTTGCAAGCAACCTCCTCCGCCTTGGCCGCGAAGGCGATGAGCAGCAAGAGCAGCGTCAGCCGCCGGCGGTCGAAGTACCAGCTCACCTGGGCACCGAGAACATCACGCGGAAGTCGGGCGTCGCCTTGCCCTTGCCGTCCAGTCGCCACGCGGCCTCGGCGGTGACGCTGTGCTCGGCGATGGAGAAGAGCGCGCCGGCCGAAGGCTTGGGGTCCATCCAGCCCGCGGTTCCCGCGTGCACCGTGCCGACGTCGAGGAACGCGCCAAAGTGGCCGCCCTCCAGCTGCAAGGTGCCGAGCAGCGAGCCGTCGCCGCGGAACTCCTTGAAGTCGTAGCCGCGCAGCGCGTCCCAGCCGCCCAGCGCCTCTTGCTTCTGCAGCGGCAGATCGCGGCCGCCGCCGCCGCGCAGGCGTAGCGTGAGCAGGCCGGTCTTGCTGGTCTGCACGGTGACGTAGTTGTCGCTGATCACCTTGGTGAAGTTGAAGGTTCCGCCCAGCGACCGGTCCGCCACCTCGACGGTGTTGAGCGAGCGCAGCCCGATGGCGCGCGGCTGCGGCTCGACCAGCGACGTCTCGGAGTTGCGCCAGATCGAGCCGACTTTGTAGAGCGGCACTTTCTCGCTCTGGTACTCGAGCCGGAACACCGCCGAGCCCATCTCGCCTTCGTTGATGGCAGCCGCGCCGTAGAGCGGATCGCTCTTGTTGAAGATGCTCCAGACGCCGCCGGGCGCGGGCAGCGCGCCATACTGATCGAGCCGGTACTCCGCGCCGACGGTGAGCTCTTCGAAGAGGTGGAAGGTGATGAAGCCAGCCACGCCGCTGCGCCGGTAGTACTCGCGCTCGGCGCGGTTCAGCAGCGCCGAGTAGAGGTACGATTCGAA
>DATBAA010000604.1:0-4590 GCA_036271755.1 Myxococcales bacterium
GACACCACCGATGGGCGCGAGAACGGGAGCAGGCTGAGCCAGGAGGCCAGCGCGAACCTTGGTCTTGATCTTCATTGGAATTTCACCTCCTTTCGTCGAAGAGCTGAGGGTTGATTGGGTGCGATTAGCAGCAGCGCGAACGGCCGCCGCCGCCACCAGTGCCCGGCGTCAGGACGGGCGTGGGCAACAGGCCAGCGCGAACCTTGGACTTGATCTTCATTTTGATTTCACCTCCTTTCGTCGAAGAACTAAAAAGAGAGAGCTCGATGTCGAGCCATTCAAATCAACGCAGGACCAGCGAGCGGCCGCCGAAGGTGATCGTGGTCGCCTCCTCGCGGTTGTCGAACTCGAGGCCCAGCGTCTTGCGAAACGATTCGAGCAGGTAGACCGCGGCGCCGGGCGTGCCGACGCGGATCTTGTGGAAGATCTCCAGCTGCCGGCTGGTGAACGGAGCGGCCGGTTGCGGCCGGCCCAGGAGCGCGTTGATCCGCCGCTGCACCGCGATGACGGTGGGCAGCGCGTTGCGCTCGAAGCGGAGATAGTCGAGCAGGTGCCCCGCGATCTCCTGCCAGAGCGGACCGTTGACCGCGGCAAACTCCGGCTCCTCGAGCGAGGCGAAGAGATCGCGCAGCGCGCCCGCGGCGCTCTCGCCCAAGAGTCCGGCCGGCGGATGCAGCACCACGTCGAAATCGATGCGGTCCTCGGGCGCAAGCCCGGTGACGCCCAGCTGCGCGTGCTCGAAGGTGTTCTTGTGGTACGGATACGACCAGGTGCGCTGCTCCACCTGGTCGTTGCGGCCGGGAAGGATGGTCAGGAAATCGCGCTCGAGCGCGTCGCGCAGCTTGCCCAGACGGCCTTGCCGCAGCGACGGCTCCCGCTGGAGCGCCGCGTAGATGTGCGCGTAGGCGCCGCCCACGGCCACCCAGATGGTCGCGACGGTGGCGTTTTGCTGGCGGCCGAGCAGCCCATAGTCGATGGCCCGGGGAATGTCCGCGGCCCACGGCCCCAACTCCGGCGGCGGGCCATCCAACGGCTTTCCGTAC
This sequence comes from Myxococcales bacterium, assembly GCA_036271755.1. Classification (GTDB taxonomy): domain Bacteria; phylum Myxococcota; class Myxococcia; order Myxococcales; family 40CM-4-68-19; genus 40CM-4-68-19. The sequence continues at coordinate 1,044 of DATBAA010000604.1, forward strand.
ATGGCGGTCTGCACCAGCTCGTCGATCATCGCCTGCGGGCCCGCGCATACGCCCCTGCCCGAGCGGTACTGGTCCTCGCGCTCGGCGGCCATGGTGACGTCGGTGGGAACGATCGGGGTGTCGTGCACCATGGGCCGCTCGTAGAGATCGAGCATGTGGCCCGAGACCATGCGCACGCCGTCGATGACGCGGAACAACGACGAGAGCACCGGATCCAGCTCGCCGTTTTGCACCGGGTCGTTCCAGCGCAACATCTGGAACGCCGGCAGCGCGAGCACGCCCGAGGTCATGAGGTAGAGGTCGCCCAGCTTCCAGCGCCCGTCGGGGTACTGCGGGTAGCGCTTGATGAACTCCGCGCGGCAGGCCAGCGTCGCCGCCAGGACGGGCCGCCAGTGCGCGAGCATGCTCCGCAGCGCCGTCATGTTCATGGGCGCTTCGTCCATGTAGCGCGTGCCGGCGTAGCCGCAGGTCTTGTATTCGGTGGGAAGCTTGAGCCGCATCCGGTCGGGGAAGGAGTTGGCCTCGCCCACCTGGCGGCCCTCGCGGTCGAGCGCGATGTGCGCCAGCCGGTGCACCGGGACGATCGACTCCAGGAAGCCGATGTCGAGGTCGCTGCCGGTGATCTCCTGGAAGATGGGGCTGGGGTCGGGGCTCCACCAGCGCGGCACCTCCGTCGCCTTCCGCGCCTGCTCCCGGTCGAGGAAGTCGAAGTGCGTGGCGCTCAATGCCGCCTGGCTGGCGCTGTGCTGCGACGCCTCGCGAGCCAGGATTCCGGCCTCGATGAGCGTCTCCAGCAGCTCCTTCAGCCGCGGCCACTCGAGCGGCGCGGCCGACCAGTTGGCGGCGGCTCCGGCCAGAAAGCTGTCCTGCTGGATGAGCGTCTCCGCCCAGGGAAAGAGCTCCGGCTCGTCGAAGCTGATCTCTTGCAGACCGCAATAGAGGGTCAGCTCCTTGGCTCCGTCGGGGCTCGTATTATAGACGGGGACGAAGCGCTTGCGGGCGGTGAGGAACAGGCTCTCGCGCGGGTCGACCGATGCCGGATCCTGTTGCATTGAACCCCCGCCAGCTCATTCATTGGCCTGCAGTCATTGGCCCATACGCTCGAAGTTTTTGCCGATCCAGCGAAATCATTCGCGCAACCATAAACATCCGATTCAAGGCTCAATTCACCATTCCAGCGCGCGCTGGGCCGCCGTCCGGACGCAGGCTCATTCCCGGGCTGCAGGGGCTCGCGGGTCAGCCACCAAAGTTCAAAAACCGGGCCCTATTTACGGTAGCAATTCAATCATTGCCGCAATCATCCACGACGCCTTGCGTCTTACTGCGCGAGACGCCGGGCTTTGAGCAGCACCGAAACGCCGTCGGGACGGCCGTTGACGAAGTCGACGCGGGTCAGCCCGTCTGGAGTCTGCCGCACGACGGCCGGAATGGAGAGCCAGCTCAAATACCAGCCGCGCGGCAGCACCACGGAGTTTCGCGGCCGGCCCAGGCTGCGATCGAAGCTGAGCTCGTCTCCGTCCAGGTGATAGCTCTGCTGTGCCGTGTAGGTCTCCGACAGCCGCAGCCGCACCGACTGGCCCTTCTTCACCGGCGTGAAGCGCGTGACGACCACCTCCTGATCCGGCGCGATCTGCTCGCCGCCCGTGTCGATGCCCTTCAGCTGCGCGCCGGTCAGGATCTCGGCTTTCAACACCTCTCCCGTGTCCAGGATCCTGCCCGCGGGCTTCGACACCTTGCTGCCGGTGCGGACGACGTTCAGGTACTTGTCGGCTCCTTCGCGCGACTCCGTGTAGTCGTGATAGAGCGCGAACGAGCTCGTCTCCGGAGCTTGCAGGAAGTAGACGATGTCGCGGTCTTGATGCGCCCGCTCGGCCAGCCGCTCGCGCTCGGACGGACCTTGCGTCGGCGGCGGCTCCCAGCTGCGCGCCTCGGTCAAAGGCTTTGCAGCGCTCTTCCGCGCGCCGGGCTTCGCTTTGAGGATCAGGGCCGCCGGGCCGGGCGCCTGGTGCATGAAGCTGATGCGGACGCGGCCATCTGGTTCGGACAAGACCTGCGCGGGCACGTTGCAGTCGGTCAGCTGAAAGCCAGCGGGTAGCACGACGGTGTTGCGCCGGATGCCGAGCGGCCGGTCGAAGACGATGGCGCCGTCCTTTTGGAAGTAGCTCTTCGGGTCCTTGTACGTCTTGACGATGCGCAGCCGCGCCTGACCGCCGTCGGCCGGAACGGGCCGCGCCAGGCGCGCCTCGATGTAGTCGCTGCCGGCGTCCGCGTCGGTGAGGCCATGCGCCTTCGCCTGCGCGCCGGTGACCTGCTCGAACTTGAGCGGCGCGCCGGTCATCAGATCGTAGACCGCCTCGTCGCTGGCCACGCTGCCCTTGCGGATCGGGTTCCAGAATGACTTCGCGCCGGCGGTGGTGGCGGTCACCTCGTAGTCGATCTTGAACGACGCGCTCGAAGGCGCGAGCAGCTCGTAGCGCGTGTACTCGTCCTGCTCGGTCTGCTGCGCCAGGACCTTGGACGACCAGAGCAGCGCCAGCGCGATGGTTTGGGTTCGCATGGATTCGCCATGCTTACCCGAGCTTGCAACGATTTGCGCGCCATGCGGCGCCGGCCTCCGTACCACCAGCAGAGGTTTGCCCCGGGGGTCGAAGTGAAGCTGAGCATCATCTCGCTGTCATTCGTGGTCGCGGCCGTCGCTTGCGGTGGCACCGCGTCCAATTCGACTCCGCCGCCCGACACCGACGCCGGCAGTCTCGACGCTGGGAATCCCGACGCTGGTAATTCCGACGCAGGGAGCTCCGACGCTGGAAATCAGGACGCCGGCGAGCCCGATGCGGGCAGTCCGGACGCGGGCAATCCAGACGGCGGCGGGCCTTTGGCGTCGTTCACCGCGGCCGCGACCGCGGTGGCCCTGGACGAGGTGGTCTTCGACGGCAGCGCCTCGACCGGCGCGGCCTCGTTCAGCTGGGACTTCGGCGACGGCGAGCACGGCGGCATGGGCAAGATCTCCCACGCCTTCGCGCAGGCCGGCTCGTTCACCGTCAAGCTCACCGTCGCGGACGCGAGCGGCAAAACCAGCAGCGCGCAGCACGCCGTTACCGTATCGGCCGCGGCGCATGCGGCTTCGGTGCCGGTGAGCGGCCTCGTCCACGACGTGAACGGCCCGCTCGCCGGCGTGCTCGTCCAGGACATCAACGGCAGCTCGGCCAGCACCGCCGCCGACGGCACGGTGGCGCTCTCGCTGACGGCCGGAATCGCCCACACGCTCAAGCTCTCGAAGACCGGCTACTCCGATCAGTACCAGCCCATCAACCTCGATTCGGCGGCGACCAGCGGCTACTTCCAGACGGTCTTGACGGCCCAGGAAGCGCCGCAGAACCTGAACGCGACCACGGGCGGCAGCCTTACCGGAAAAGACGGCGCCAAGATCACGCTGCCGGCCGGCGCGGTGCAGGGCGCGAGCGGCACCATCCAGATCAGCATGACGCCCGTCGACATCTCCGGCGCCATGCTCGCGACGTTTCCCGGCAAGTTCTCGGGAATCGAC
>DATBAA010000605.1:0-5026 GCA_036271755.1 Myxococcales bacterium
GTGAAGGTGCCGCGCGGCCCGCAGAGCGAAAGCCAGACGGTGCCGACGGGCTTGTCGGGAGTGCCGCCGCCGGGCCCGGCGATGCCGGTGATGGCCAACGTCCAGGTCGCGCCCGTGCGCGCGCGAGCGCCCTCGGCCATCTGCCGCGCCACGGCCTCGCTCACCGCGCCTTGCTTTTCGAGCAGCTCTTTGGAGACGCCCAGGAGGCTCGTCTTCAGCTCGTACGAGTAGGTGACGAAGCCGCCCGAGATCCAGCGCGAGCTGCCGCCCACTTCGGTCAAGAGCTGCATCAAGAGGCCGCCGGTGCAGCTCTCGGCGCAGCAGACGGTCTCGTTTCGCGCCGTCAGCCGCTCGCCCATGGCTTGCGCGAAGGTGGCGCCGTCCTGGCCATAGACGAACGAGCCCAGGATTTCGCGGCACGCGGCTTCCACGCGGGCCAGGTTTGCCTCGGCGGTGGCGGCGTCCGCGGCGAGCGCGACCAGCGTGACGTGGTTCTCGGGAAACTTGGTGCGAAAGCCGAAGCGGACTTCGGGGTGCGCTTCGCGGATGGGCGTCACCAACTCGTCCAGCCGGCTCTCGGTGACGCCGTAGCAGTGGAGAATGCGCGAGCGCAGCACCGCGTTGCCGGTGGCCGCCACCAGCCGGGGCATCACCAGATCTTGAATCAGCGCGTGATACTCGCGCGGCACGCCGGGCAGGAAGAAGAAGAGGCAGCGATCGATCCGCAGCGCAAAGGCCGGCGCGCTGCCGTTGGGGTTGCCCAGCACCTCGGCGGTGTCGGGGACGTCCGCCTGGCGCAGGTTGTTCTTCGGCAGCGGCTCGCCCGGGCGGATCTTGGCCCAGCGCTCGTGCAAGTGCGCGATCCACGGCTCGTGCGTCACCATGCGAACGCCCTTGGCTTCGGCGGCGCAGGCGGCGGTCAGGTCGTCGGAGGTTGGCCCCAGGCCGCCGCTGACGATGCAGAAGTCGGCGCGAACGCTGGTCTCCAAGAGCGCGCGGCGGATGTCCTCTCCGCGGTCGCCCACCACGGTCGTCCGGCGCAGCGAGAGCCCCAACGGGTAGAGCCGCGAGGCGGTCATGGCGGTGTTGGTGTCGGCGATGAGGCCGCGCATCACCTCGTCGCCGGTGACGATGAACTCGATGATCGGAGCCGGAGGCGGCGCGCTTGGAGGCGTCATGGGCCGAAGTATTTCTCCCGCACGAACACCGCACCCCAGGTGAGACCCCAGGCCCAGACGGCGGCGAAGATGTCGTCCAGCACCACGCCGGCGCCGTTCTTCCAGCGCGGGTCCTTGTCGAAGAAGCGGGCCGGCCAGGGTTTGAGCACGTCGCAGACGCGGAAGAAGATGAAGCCGCAGAACGCCGCGAAGGCCGTGCGGGGAAGGAAGAGCATGGTCACGAGATAGCCCGCGACCTCGTCGATGACGATGTGGCCCGAGTCGGCCACGCCATAATATTTGCCGGCCCGATCGGCGGCGAGGATGCCCGTCAGCGTGACCGCGACGGTGACGGCGATGTACGCCCAGGATGGCGTGTACGTGAGCACGAACCAGAGCGGAATGGCCGCTGCCGTCCCCGCCGTGCCCGGCGCAAAGGGAAAGTAGCCCGAGCCGAAGAAGCTCGACCAGGTGAGCGCGAGCATGGGCGCGGGCCCGCGATCGCCGGGCAGGCGGCGCGGCTTGATGACCACGCGCGGATCCATCTCAGGAGCTTTCGGAACGTTCGTATTGCTCACGCGTCGGACTCACCGTCATCGCCGTGGCCGGTCGCCGCGGCGGCGCCGTCGAGCTCGTCCTCTTCGGCGGGCAAGAGCGGCTCCTCATGCTCCGGCAGCCGCGCGGCCTGCACCGCCGCCCGCGCCGCCGACCTGCGCTTGCGCCCGAAGAACGCCTCCTCGGCGAGGCCGAGCAGCAAGTAGAACGAGAAGTAGACCAGCAGCACCAGCGATGCCCGCCCGCGCAGCGCCAGCACCACCCCGACGGCGATGACCGCCAGGAAGGCCAGCACCGTCCGCGAGTTCAGCCCCGCCTCCTTGAAGGTGCGGTAGCGGATGGTCGAGACCATGAGCAACGCCAGCACCACCACCAGCACCGCCACGGGCGCGAGGCCGATCACCTCCGCCACCGGCTCGTGCAAGGTGTTGGACGCGATCACCACCGACACCAGCATGCCGGCAGCCAGCGGAATGGGCAGCCCGACGAAGTACCGCGAGCTACCCGTGTTCGAGTGCGCAATGACGTTGAATCGCGCGAGGCGGATGGCCCCGCACGACGCATACGCAGAGCAGATGAAGAACCCGGCGAACCCCATTCCGCTCAGCGCCCACTTGAAGACGAGGATGGCCGGCGCGACCCCAAAGGAGATCACGTCGGCCAGCGAGTCGAGCTCGACGCCGAAGTCGCTCTGGGTGCGGGTCAGGCGCGCCACCCGGCCATCGAAGCCGTCGAACACCGCGCCGAAGAAGATGGCCACCGCCGCCCGGTAGAAGTTGTCGCCGGTGGGCTCTCCCGCGCTCAGCGTGATGGAGTAGACGCCGCAGAAGATGCTGCTCACCGTGAAGAGGTTGGGCAGCACGAACATGAGCTTCCGCAGATTGGGGCGCGGTCTGCGCTTGCGCCGCTCCGCGGGCGGCTGTGACGGAGCGCCCATGGATGACGCGAAACTAGCACGGCGCCAAAGCACCTGCCACGCTTGACTACATCGTCACGGCGGGCAGGTTGGTTGGCGGACTTCGGCGTCCAGGCTGGCGCTGCCCGCGCCCGCTCCACAGCCGCCATCCACGTCGTACCGGACGTTTCCGCTGAAGCGATTGCGGGTCAGGTCCGCCTTGGCCGCCTCGCCCAGCTCGATGCCCGACTGGTAGTTGCGGCTGAAGAGGTTGCCGCTGGCCGTGCCCTTCGAATGGTCGAGCAGGAGCACGCCCGCGCGCCGGTTCTCGATGAAGCCGTTGCCGGTGATGAGGACCTTGCTGCGCAGCGCCGAGACGCCGCTGCCCGCGTTGCCGCGCAGGACGTTGTCCTCCACCACCAGCTGCGCGTCCATGGCGTAGAGGGCGTCGCCCATGTCGTTCTGCGCATCGAGCCGCGCCGCGGTGATGCTGTTGCCCCGGACGGTCACCGCCGACTCGGTGACGTGCAGCCCCATCGGCCCCGGGTCGTGGATGCGATTGTCGATGACCAGCACCGGCAGGTCGCCGTCGGCGTGCGTGATGGAGATGGCGCCCTCGGTGCCGCCGCGAGCAAAGGCCGCGCCGGTGATGCTGCCGTGCGAATTGACCAGCGCGACGCCGGCGATGCGGTAGTCGCTGACGGCCCCGCCCTCCATCACCACCTCGGAGCCTCGGAAGCCCATCAGGCCGTACTCGGCGCGGCTGATCCGCGCTTGCAGGACCCGCAGCCGCGAACCGCCGGCCGCATAGAGCGCGGCGCCGCTGAAGTCGGCGAAGACGCCGCGCACCACCTGCACCTCCGCGCCTCCGGTGGCCTGCACGGCCGCCAGCGCGGGCCCGCGGATGTCGAGATCGGTCAGCACCGCGCGCGCCGCGTGCAAGACGATGCCGCGCCGGCCGGCGCCGCGAAAGACCACCTCGCGCGCTTCGAGGGAGCCGCCGTCGAAGTCGATGCCCCGGCCCATCTCGTCCACGCCGTGGAGGGTGCTTCGGCTGATGACCAGGTGCGCGTTCCGTCCCAGGATGGCCTGCTGCCTGGCACCGCTCAGCGCAACGCCGGTCAGCTTCTGGCCTTTGCCGCCGCTGAAGAAGATGCAGCTGGTGCCGCCCTCGATGGAGAGCTGGCTCAGCTCGACGTGGTCGGCGCGCACTTCGACCGCGGCTCCGCTTCCGCCGAAGACGAGCCGCGTCTTGCCCGCGCCCTGCCCCACCAGGGAGACCGGCCGGCGCAGCTCGAGCTGCTCGCGAAACTCTCCCTCGCCCGCGTGCACGATGGCTCCCGGCGGCGCCTTGGCGAGCGCGGCTCCCAGGCTCGCGAAGGGATGCGCGGGCGATCCGTCTGCCCCGGCTTCGGGCGCGCCCAGGCGCACGAAGAGGTTCGCGGGCGGCGCGCTCTTCACCACCGCTAGAGGCGCTGCCGCGGGATCGCACGAGAGCGCGCACACCACGGCGACGGCTGCGAGGAAGCGGAGCACGAGACCGTCATCTACGGGCCCAATCGGGCCGCGGTGCAAGGCCGCTGACGATCCACAATTACACGTGGATCGAAAATTCCACCCCCCTAGTCCTTGTGGATCGCGGTTGACACGGCAGATCGGCTCTGGTAGCGCTCCGCCCGCGTCTCGCAAGCTCCGGGCCTTGCCTGGAGCGCTCCGGCGAAGTTGCCGGTCCCCGAGAGCGCACAAGGAGAGACAACATGACGAAAGCAGACCTGATCGAGACCGTCGCCGCGAATGGTTTGACCAAGAAGGCCGCCGCCGAGATGGTGGACGCCCTCTTCAAGACCATCGGCAAGAGCATCAAGAAGGAAGGCCGCTTCGCCTATCCGGGCTTCGGCACCTGGACCGTCCGCTCGCGCAAGGCACGCAAGGGCCGCAATCCGCAGACCGGCGCCGAGATCAAGATCAAGGCGTCCAAGACCGTCGGCTTCAAGCCCTCGAAAGAGCTGAAGTCGGGCCTCTAAGAGAGGCTCCAGGCTCGCTCAGCGCGTGCTAGTTGCCCGCGCTGAGCGACGCTGGCGCGGACGGCGCTCCGGGTGGAGGCTGCACGTCCGCCACCGTGACCGCGCCCTCTTCCACCAAGGTCGCCGCGGCGTTGAAGGTGAAGTCGCGGTTGAGGTACTCCACCGACAACGGCAGCCCGCGCCACATGCAGCGCGTGAGCGCCTCGGTCTTGCCCGGCTCCTGCGCGACGATCCTGCAGGGATGGCCGGCGATGCGATCGCTGTTGGCGTTGCCCAGCTGCGAAGAGGCGCCGAGCGCGAAGAGCAGCGCGCCCTCCATGGTGCGGCGCTTGGGCTCGTCGGGTTTGCCGTCGACGATGTGCACCGGCTTCGCGAGGCCGTCCACCCAGAACTCG
>DATBAA010000606.1:0-2976 GCA_036271755.1 Myxococcales bacterium
GAGCTGGTGGGCCGCAACGCCTCGCAGATGCGCGGCAGGCCGTTTCGCGAGCTCTTCCCCGAGCTGCCCCACGACGCGCCGGTCTTCCAGATGATGGACGAGGTGCTGCGCTCGGGCGAGGCCTACACCGCCGACGAATACAAGGTGATGATCTTGCGGCGCGGCATGTTGGAGGACGTCTACTTCCTCTTCACCTGCCAGCCCATCCACGACGAGCAGGGCAAGGTGACGGAGATCATGACCGTGGCGGTCGACGTCACCGCGCAGGTGCTCTCGCGCCGGCGCATCGAGACGCTGATGCAGCAGCAGCTGGAGGCCGACAAGCGCAAGGACGAGTTCCTTGCCACGCTGGCCCACGAGCTGCGCAACCCGATGGCCGCCATCAGCATGGCGCTGATGCTGCTGGAGAAGACCTCGGACCCGGTGAAGTCCGCGCGCCACCGCGAGGTCGCGCAGCGGCAGGTCGGCAACCTGGTGCGGCTGGTGGACGACCTGCTCGACGTCTCGCGCATCACCCGCGGGGCCGTGGAGCTGCGCAAGGAGCAGATCGACCTGCGCAACGTGGTCGCCAACGCCGTCGCCGCCGCGCGGGTGAGCCTGGACGCGCGCAACCACCAGGTCGAGGTCTCGACCGCTCCCGGTGGTTATCTGCTGCTCGCCGACCCGACGCGGCTGGAGCAGGTGGTGACCAACTTATTGACCAATGCCGCCAAATATACCGAGCCGGGCGGTTTGGTTTCGGTGAATCTCGCGGTTGATTCTGGCGAGGCGGTGCTGCGGGTGCGCGACACGGGCCGCGGCATTCCGCCCGAGATGCTGGGCAAGGTGTTCGAGATGTTCGTCCAGGTGCAGCAGACCATCGATCGCAGCAAGGGCGGCCTGGGCCTGGGGCTGACGCTGGTGAAGCGGCTGGTGGAGATGCACGGCGGCACCGTCTCGGCGCACAGCGAGGGAGCGGGGAAGGGCAGCGAGTTCGTGGTGCGGCTGCCCATGCCGTCGCTGTCGATTACGCCGTACCGGCCGGCCATGGCTTCAGCGGGCGCGGCGCCGTCGCGGCGCATTTTGCTCATCGAGGACTCCGAAGATATCCGCGAGACGCTGGCCGAGCTCTTCCAGGAGCTGGGCCACCAGGTGGCGACCGCGGCGAACGGGCTGGACGGCGTCGCGCAGGCGCTGGCGCTGCGGCCCGACGTCGCTTTCGTCGACATCGGCCTGCCGGGAGTGGACGGCTACGAGGTCGCGCGGCGCATTCGCGCGGCCCCGGGCGGCAAGGATTTGTATTTGATTGCATTGACCGGCTATGGCGGGGCCGAGGCGATGCAGACCGCGCTCGACGCCGGGTTCGACCTGCACATCACCAAGCCGGTGGACGCGGTCAATCTTCCAAAGCTCTTGAACCGGCGTTGATTACATTCCCGGGACGCTGCGCTGCTCGACGGTGCCGCTGTTGCGAACGAACTGCGCGATGCGCTCGGACTTCGCGATCCGCTCTGCTAGTTTTTGTGGATCGCCGCCGCGAAGCTCGTCGACGAAGTAGCCGTCCGAGCTCACTTTGGTGACACCATCTTCATAGCGCGCCAGCAGATCGCCGCGGAACGGCGGGTGCGGCACCACCTCGAACCCCTGCTGCTGTAGAGCTTCGCCCAGCTGGGGCGACCCCACCACCGTGATGCGCAGCAGCGACAGCTCGCGGCGCGACGCCGGCTGCTCCGCGGGCTTGCTCTCCCACTGCCCGGTCGCGCAGGAGAATGCCAGGGCCAGGAGGATGGAACGCTTCATTGGGCGGACGTTGCCACCGCGGGGTGTTAAAAGGCCAGCGTTGCCTCGAAAGGGTCATCCAATGAACGCTGCCACGCCGCCGGACGGACTTCCCACCTACCGCATCTTGACGGGCATCGACGACGTGACGTTCTGCAAGAGAGTCAGCGACGCCTTGGCGCTCGGATACCGCCTCTACGGCTCTCCCGCGGCGGCCTTCAACGGCGCCAACGTCATCGTCGCGCAGGCGCTGATCTGGCCGGACGGCAGCGAACCGCAAGGACGGGTCGGCTTCTCGCGCTGAAGGCGATCAGGGCCGCGGCGATGAGCCAGAAGCCGCCGCCGGCCGAGCTGCAGCCGGTCTTGGGCGGCGTCGCCGTTCCGCCGGCCGCGCCGCTCGTACCGGCGTCCGCGACACCCGCGCCGGTCCCGCCAACGGGGCCTGCGTCCGCGACACCCGCGTCAGGGACTCCGGCATCCGCCGCGATCGCGGCCACTCCGTAGAGGGTCGCGACGCCATAGGCGGGCAGCGCGATGGTCAGGCCGGAAGCGCTCTTGGTGGATGGCTGCCAGAGCGCGCCCGAGCTGGAGGTGAATACGAAGAAAGATTCGATGCCCAGCGCAGGCAGCGCCACCGGGACATTCACCGCGGTCGCGTTCTCATTGATGAGCACGACGGTCAGAGACTGCGCCGGGTCAAGCCAGTAAGCGCTGGCGAGAACGCCTCCGCTGGCCGTCGCCGAGATGCGCCGCGCGCCCGGCCGGATGTAGCGGAAGAAGTGCTTCACCGCGACATACTTCGGACCTTGCGCCAGCAGCGTCGCGTCGGTCAGCGACTGGGTATGCGCGTCGTCGGAAGGGTTGCCGTCGGTGATCTGCCAATAGAGCCAGGCGTTCTCCTGCCCGGTGGTCAGCGCCTGGTGCAGCTTCAACGCCAGCGAGAACGCGCCCTGGTCGGGAAAGCCGCCGGTCTGTGAAGAGGCCAGCCACTCCGGCTTCTCGCCCGAAGTCTCGGTCATCCACGACGGCTTGCCATAAGAAGTAAAGCCGGAGACGTTGGCAGGAATGCCGGCCGCCGGGCTCGATTTCCAGCCATTGGCCCACGCGCCCCACTGCGCGGGGTCCGCGCCGGCGCTGCTGATGCCGTCGGGCGCATAGCCGTGAATGGCAAAGCCGGCCAGGGCGGAAGCCGCCGCCGATCGGCCGCGACCGCCTGCA
>DATBAA010000607.1:0-5839 GCA_036271755.1 Myxococcales bacterium
CGCGTTGGCGCGCGTGCTCTCGCCGGTGCTGACGCCGCTGGGTCTTCCGCCCGAGGTGCTGCCCATCGCGCTCATCCGGCCCTTCTCGGGCTCTGGCGCGAACGGCCTCCTGGGAGACCTCTTCACCCGCTCCGGCCCCGACTCCTACGCGGGGCGGCTCGCCTCCATCGTCGTCGGCAGCAGCGAGACCACCTTTTATGTGCTCAGCGTCTACTGCGGCTCGGTGAACATCGTGAAGTACCGCCACGCGCTCGTGGCCGGCCTCCTGACCGACGCCACCGGCCTCGTCGCCAGCATCATCATCGCCCGCGCCCTCTGGGGGTGAGTTTGGGCTTGCGCGGGGGCCGGGCGCGACTAAGTTGCGTTCGCTCATGCGCCGCCTGACGCCAGTTCTGCTGTGTGCCGTGTTTGCCTGCAAGCGCGGCGGCGATGACGCGGCCAAGGCGCGCATCTTCTCGCCCGAGCCTCCGGCCAACGTCAGCGCCCAGTCCAAGGAAGCGTTGGACGCGAAGGCGCTGGAGAGCGACGCCAAGGTGGCCGAGCGCGTCCTGCACATGCCGCAGCGGGAGATCGCGCAGCGGCTGGGCCCGCACAAGGCGCAGCAGCGGGTGCAGTTCGCCTGGTTCCGCGGGCCTGGCCTGCCCGACGGCGGCGCGGAGGTGTCGCTGGCGGAAGAGACCACGCTGACGCAGGCGGCGGACGACTTCTCGCTGCGGCTGGTGAACGATCACAACCAGGGCTTCGAGATGGTGTGGAGCACGGGCCAGGTCTTCGTCAAAGGCATCTACGGCGCGTTCCACGAGCGCCGCACCGATCGCACCGACCCGGAGGGCGTGCGCGACCAGGCCTTGGGCGGCATCGGCGCCTTCGACCGCCTGTCGCGCGGCCTCAAGCTGCGCTTCGCCGGCGAGGTGCAGGCCGATGGCCGCGCCGCCGCCCGCTACACCGTTACGGGCTCCGGCCGCGGAACGAGCGCCGACAAGCGCGATCTGCCGAAGATCGCCTATCCCGAGGGCAAGACCGACCCGGACACCGCGCGCCGCCTGGAGCTCTGGGACAAAGTCGAACCCGAGACCGTCTCGGGGACCATCCTGATCGACTCGGCCACCGGCTCGCCGTTGGGCTGCGATCTCACCGGCCACTTCAAGGTGCCCGGCAAGACCGGCGGTCCGGCCGCGGAGCTCGATCTGCACACCGTCCTCGCCACCAGCTCGGTGGGCCGCAACCTCTCGGTCCCCGCGCCCAAGGCCGAGCCCGAACCGAGCGCGCCACACGCCGTGAAGGACCCGCTGCGCTTCTTGGGCAAGGAGCCCGGTGCCGCGCCGGGAGCGCCGAGCACGGCTGAGCCGGAAGAAGACGACAAGGACGACGAGGAAGAAGCTCCCGCCGCCGCGCCCACGCAGCAGGGGCACTGAGAAGTCTCCGGGCTCCAGCAAAAGCGACGGTCGCGCGACAGCCCGGACTCTGGCCCTTGACTCGCCGCCCGCTCAAGCCCCACTCGAATTCGCGTGAACGAGCTCCTCACGCACCTGCTGCACGACCGGGTCGCGGGCCTGAACGACAAGCCCGTCCGCGACGATCAAGACTTCGTCCTGCTCTGGCTCCACGGCCAGCGGCGCATCGTCAACAACCTCGCCTTCGCGCACGCCCAGCGGCTGGCCAACGAGCTGCGCAAGCCGCTCGTCGTCTACGAAGGCCTGCGCCGCGACTACCCCTATGCCTGCGAGCGCTTCCACCGCTTCGTCCTCGAGGGCGTGAAGAGCAACGCCCAGGATTGCGAGAAGCACGGCGTCGCCTACGGCTTCTTCCTCGAGACCCCGCGCTCCCCGCGTGGAACGCTGCACAAGCTCGCGGCGCGCGCGGCGGTGGTGGTCCTGGACTACCTGCCGCACTTCATCCACCCGAAGCAGGCCAAGGCTTTGGCGGCCCGCGCGAAGTGCCGCGTGGAGTGCGTGGACGCCGCTGGCGTCGCGCCGCTGAGGATGTTTCCCAAGGCCGAGATCGCCGCGCGGACCCTGCGGCCCAAGCTGATGCGCGCCCTGCCCGGCTTGCTGCAGGCCATCCCGCGCGTGCCGGCTCGCGAAGACCCCTTGAAGCGCTTCGACTGGGGCTTCGAACCCTTCCAAGGCACGCCCGGCGAAGGCGTCGAAGCCGCCGGGGTTTCTGGCGAAGTGAAGGCCGCCGAGGGCGCCGAGGGCGGCCGCGCCGCGGGCGTAAAACGTCTGAGACATTTCCTGCAGCACTCGCTGAACGGGTACGCCGAGGGCCGCAACGAGCCCGCCGCCAACGCCACCAGCGGCCTCTCGCCGTATCTGCACTTCGGGTACCTCGGAGCGGCGGAGATCGCGCTCGCCGCGCAGGCCTCAGAGGCTCCGAAAGCAGACCTGGAGGCTTTTATCGAAGAGCTGCTCGTGCGCCGCGAGCTCGCCTACAACTTCGTCGCCCGCACCCCCAAGCACGACTCCCTCGAGGCGATTCCGCCCTGGGCGCGAGAGACCTTGCGCAAGCACGTGCAGGATCCGCGGCCCGCCCTGCCGTCGGACGCCGAGCTGGAAGAGGCCCGCTCGCCCGACCCGTTGTGGAACGCGATGCAGAACCAGCTGCTGCGCGAAGGCCGCATCCACGGGTGGCTGCGCATGCTCTGGGGTAAGAGCTTGATCCTCTGGAGTAAGGATGCCGGCGCAGCCTACCGCCGGATGTCCACCTTGAACGACAAGTACGCACTCGACGGGCGCGATGCCGTCTCGGCTACAAATTTCTTGTGGTGTTTCGGCATACATGATCGCCCGTTTCCCGAGCGGCCGGTGTTCGGGACGGTGCGCTCCATGAGCCTGAGCCTCGCCCCCAAGAAGCATGATTTAGCGGATTATTTGCGCCGATACGGCACCCCGGCCTAAGTCACGTTACGTAAGCCAAGCACGCGGGAACGATAGAAAATTTGATCTCCCGCGATTCTTGCGTACTCTGCACTCGCACCGCCGGACCGGGAGCCTCTCGCATGAGCAACAAGCCGTCTTCCACGATCACCAGCACCGAAGTTCGCGAGCTCTTGCGCACCGCCGCCAAACAGCTTGGCCAGCGCGAGGAGAAGGCTCTGCGCATGCGGTCTGGGACCGGTCTGGGCCTGTCGGAGCCCCTGCCGCGCCGCGGCCAGGAGCACCCCGAGGCCGCCGCCGAGCTCTTGGCGCTGGAGATCGAGCTGAAGCAGAAGCTGGCCGCCCGTTCGCCCAGGACCACGGCCGCCGCGCCCGCCAGCAGCAAGGAGAAGGACAAGATCGTCCGCGCGCTGCGACGCCTCAAGTAAGTGCTGCTGGCGCTGCTACTGGCGGCGCAGACGTTCGGCCCGCAACACCTGCCGCGCGTCGCCGATGCCGAAGATCCGCTGGTCGACGCGGCCCCGCTGGTGAAGGGGCTGATCGTCCGGCTGGCCTATGCCACGCCCCAGAACATCACCGGGCGCGCGCTCTACCCTGAAGCGACGAAGTGCCTGCTGCGCAAGAGCGTCGCCGAGCGGCTGGCCCTGGCGGCCGCGAAGGTGGCGCCGCTGCGCCTCGTGGCTTGGGACTGCTTCCGGCCGCGCCAGACCCAACTTGCCCTCTGGAAGGCGCATCCGCAGCCGGGCGCCGTCGCCGACCCCGCCCGCGGCTCGCTGCACGAGCGCGGCGTGGCGGTCGACGTGGCGTTGGCCGGACCTTCAGGCGAAGCCGTCGAGCTGCCGACTCCGTTCGACACCTTCGGCCCCGCGGCCCACGCCGACGCGCCGCTGCCGGACGGCCCCGCGAAGCAGCACCGGGACGCGCTCGCCAAAGCCATGTACGACGCCGGCTTTCGCGTGAACCCCAAGGAGTGGTGGCACTTCAGCCGGCTCTACGGGTGGCGGTGGCCGGCGGCGCAGTGACAGCCGGGCCCGTGCGTCAACTCGCGCGCCTCGTCCCAGCGCCACTGCACGGCGGCGATGAAGGCTTTGAGGTTCACCGTCATCTCGTCGATGGCCAGGCCCGCTTCGCGGCCCCAGGCCCAGGTGACCCGGCCGTCCAACTGTGCCGGCTGCAGCGCCGAGTCTCCCGAGATGAGCGTGACGGTGGCGCGGTCCCCGGGCAGGAGCGATTGAAACGGTCCGGTGGCGAGGCGCACGCCGCCGTCGCTCACGTCGACCGCGCGGCAGAACCAGGGCGCGCCCACCTGCGGCTTCACCTCCGCGAAGAGATCGCAGCCCAGCCTGCGCTGCGCTCGCCGGGGCAGGCCGGCGTCAGAGTCCCACCAGGCGGTCGGGTGCGCGAAGGCCAGGTGCAGCCACACTCCGTCGCGCTCGCGGGCAGCGAGCCGGCCGCGCACCAGCGCTTGCTCGGCGCCGCCGGCGAAGCCGATCTCGACGATGACCCGCGAGCCCGGCTCTCCGGGCAGCAGCGGATCGGGAAGAAAAAATGGACCAGCGGCCAGATGCCGGTGGAGCGCGTTGGCGCTCTCGAACCGATACCGGACAGGCCAGCTCTCATCAAGAACAGGACAGGCGACGGACACGCTGGGGATCTACGCAAGACATCTGCCAACGCAAGCCAACCGGTTTTTTCCGCGATCTGTAGTGGGTGGGAAGCAAGCGCACGGCGAGATTTTCGGGTGCGACCCGCTCGGCGGACTTTCGAATTTACAGTCTCACCGGCAGGCTTCGGCGAGCCCGGCCCGCAGTGGCGAAATGCTTTCCGTCATGCCGATCTCGGCCCACAGCTCGGCGGTGGTGCTCCGGCCGCCGCGGGCCCAGACGCTTTGAAGTGATACATGGGCGCGCGGGTTGCGCCACCAGTCTTCGTCGTAACGCTCGCGCAAGAACGAGCGCATCGCAAAAGCCAGCACCCGGCCGCGCAGCTCGTCGAGGGCGTCGGGAAAGGCGCTCAGCTCGTCGAGCGCGAGGCCCAGGGGAAGCTCGGCGGTGGTGGCCCGCGCGTAGAGCTCTCGATGCGCCTGCGCCGCGCGCGCCGATGCCCCAAGCTCGTGGGCCTGCGCCGCGGCGAGCGCTCGCGCGGCGCAGATGCGGACGTCGAACACCCCGGCGATGGCCAGCGCGCGCTCGTCGTCGCGCGACAGCTCGGCCTTGGCGCAGCGCTTGAGAAACTGCGGCTCGCGGAGCAGCCCTTCGAAGAGCGCGCCGCAAGCGATGCGCACCGCGGGGTCGCCGAGCCAGAGATCCTCGGGCGGCGCATCGCCCGGCGGGCCGATCCAGAGCTGCGCTTCGCCGGCGGCCGCCAGCAGCCGTCCCAGCGCGCGCGGACCCTCCTCGGGCAGCAGGCTCAGCAGCGCTTCGAAGGGCGGCTCGACGGCGAGCGCGAAGGCCCCGGCGCGCTTGAGCGGCCTGTCGTCGTCGTCGAGCTTGATGGTCTTGTTGGCGGTGAGGTCGAAGCGAAACATCTCGGCCCAGCGGCGCACCGTCCGCAGCAGCTCGCCGCGGGGAAAGGCCGAAGCGCAGCGCGGCGCATGCAGCAGGTGCAGCACGTCGTGGCGCGCGAAGCCGTTTTTGGCTTCGGTGTTGCGCTCCAAGAGCCACGCGCCCAGATCGCGCGCGAGATCGTCGGTGGCGTTCAAGGTCTCGCCGCACAGGGCAGTATCCGCGGGCTTGAGGCCGGCTTCGGCCATGGCCGCCTGCTGTGCCTCGAAGACCGCGCCGCGCACGCCGTCGAACTCTTGCAGCGCCTCGGCCAGCGCAATCTCCAGCTCGGCGCGCTTGTCGCGGTCCCGCTCGAACGGCAGCTGGCGCTCGACCAGCACGGGCGGCAGCGCGCCATGCAGGCCCGCGTCGCCCGGCGGCTTCACCAGGTTTCGCCGCGGCATCTCCAGCAGCTCTTGC
>DATBAA010000608.1:0-2027 GCA_036271755.1 Myxococcales bacterium
CCGCACATTCGGCGCCCTTGGTTGATTTTTCAAGTGAGACCGCGCAGCGCCGCGCCGCGATGCGCAGAATGTAAGATTTTTACGCCGCCGGGTGCTCGTGCAATCGTTCGGGTCATGACCCGCGCCGCGACGCTCTTGCTCGCGCTTCTGCTGATGAACGTGCTCCTGGGCGGCATCTGCCTCGCGGTCAGCCGCGGCGAGGCGCGCTCGCGGGCGCTCCGCTTCTGGGGCACGGGCCTGTTGCTCTACGCAGCCGGCCTGCTGATCACCATCCTGCCTTTGCCCGCGGGCAAAGTGGCGGGCAACGCGCTCATCGCGGCGGCGCCCATGCTCTGCGTCGCAGGCGCCCTCGAGCACACGCGGACGCGGCTCTCCTGGCGCTGGCTCTGGATCGCCTTCGTCGCCTCGGTGCTGCCCATCGCCTGGAACCACCTGCGCGCGCAGCCCAACGTGCTGGTGGACTTCCTCTCGCCGGCGCCGCTGGCCAACCTCCTCTTCTGCATCGCCGCCTGGACCCTCTTCCGCGCCCCGCCGGCCGACGCGCGGCCCGCGGCGCGCTTCGTCGCCGCCACCTTCGCGTACTCGGTCCTGGTCTGGACGCTGCGCATGGCGCTCATCATCCATTCGGTCGGCGCCACCAACGATCGCGAGCGGGCCGACCTGACGGTGGCGCTCTTCTGCATCGCGCAGATGGTCTCGGCGGTGGCGGCCACGCTGGGCCTGCTCTGGATCGAGGTGCGCCTCTCGCAAGCCACGCTCGAGCGGGTGGCCTGGCTGGACCCGCTCACCAACCTCTTCAACCGCAGGGCCACGCTGCTGCGCTTCCGCGAAGAGCTGGCGCGGGCGCGGCGGGCCGACGCTCCGCTGGCGCTGGCGGTGCTCGATGTGGACCACTTCAAGCGCTTCAATGACGAGCATGGCCACCTGACCGGCGACGCGGTCCTGACCCACGTCGCGAGCGTGCTGGGCCAGACCAAGCGCGAGGGCGACGTGCTGGGCCGGGTGGGCGGCGAGGAGTTCGTGCTGCTCTTCGCCGGGCAGAAGGCGCGCGAGGCGCTGGAGGCGGTCGATCGGCTGCGCGAGCGCGTCGCCGACTCGACCTTGGCGCACGGCGGCCGCGAGCTTCGGGTCACCCTCAGCGCCGGCGTGGCGGTCTTCCCCGGCGACGGCGCCGACTGGGACAGCCTCTTTGCCGCCGCCGATCTGCGGCTCTACGCCGCCAAGAATGCCGGCCGCAACCGGGTGGCGGGCCCCACGGCTTTGATCGCCTGAATGAGCGCTTGCTTGCTCGCCCGTACTTCGCGCAGGATTCCCCGCCGGTGGCGCTCTCGTCTGGCCTTTGGACTTTGGATCTCGACGCAGGAACGGTGTCCCTGGACGCCGGCGCGAGCGCGCTCGTGGGCTTTTCCAGCGGCGAGCTCTCGGAGCTCCTGGCCTGCTTCGAAGGCCCGTCGGCCGCGCTCTTCCAGACCGAGCTGGACCAGCCGCACGACCTGCGCCTGCGCACCACCTCCGGCAAGACGCTGCGCTCGGTGAGCAAGCCCGCAGGGCGCCTCGTGCAGGGCCTCTTCGTCGCGACAGGGCCGGGCGCGTCCCGCGAGGAGATCCTCTCCGCGGTCGCCGATCGCGTTCCGGTGGTGCTCTGCTACCTCGACCGCGACGAGCGCTATGTCTACGCCAACCGCGAGTACGTGGAGCGCTACGGCCGCGGCGCGGCGGTCATCGGCCGGACCGCCAAAGAGGTGCTGCCTCTCGACGCCTACGACCGGCTGCACCCGCTCCTGCAGCGCACGTATGCGGGCGAAACGCTGTCCTTCGAGACCTCGGTTGCGCGGCCGCGCAGCTCGCCCCTCTGGGTCAGCGCGACCTACCTGCCTGACTACGCCCACGACGGCTCGGTGCAGGGCATCGTCGTGCTCTCGGAGGACATCACCGCCCGCAAGGAGGCCGAGGAGCTGCGCGCCCGCAGCGAGCGCGAGCTGCTGCAGCTGGCCGAGCTGATTCCGCAGATCTGCTGGACCAACGAC
>DATBAA010000609.1:0-2474 GCA_036271755.1 Myxococcales bacterium
TCCAAGACCGTCTCCTTGCCGAAGGGCGGACACCCGGGAGCAACGCGCGGCTGCCGGCGCGCCTCCGGGTTGGGATAGAGGCCGGGCGCCAGCGCCTCCAGCCACCCGGCCAGCTCGCCGTCTCCCGTCGCGGGCACCACCAGGAGATCGCGGGCGCGAGTGGCGGCGACGTAGGCCACGCGCACCACCTCTTCGCGGTCGCGCTGCAGCAGCTCCTCCTTCTTTTCCAAGAGCTCGATGGGCGCGCAGCCCGCGAGCGGCATGGCCCAGACGCGCCGTACGGGGTCCACCATCCGCGAGGGCATCTTCGGCACTGCCGGCGCGCACGGATCGCAGAGGATGACCACGGGAAACTCCAGCCCCTTGGCCTTGTGCACGCTCATGATGCGCACGCCCTCGGTGCCCTCTTCGACCACCGGCGCCTCGGCGGCGTCTCCGCGCTCGGCGTCGTCGGCCAGCCGGTCGACGAAGGCGCGGAAGCTGGAGGCGCCGGCGGCTTCGAAGCGCCGCGCCAGCTCGAGCATGCGCAGCACGTTGCCCAGCGCCTGCTCTCCCGCGGGCCGGATGGCGAAGGCCGCGTGCGAGCGCGTGGTGTC
Source organism: Myxococcales bacterium (assembly GCA_036271755.1). Lineage (GTDB taxonomy): Bacteria > Myxococcota > Myxococcia > Myxococcales > 40CM-4-68-19 > 40CM-4-68-19. The sequence goes on from DATBAA010000609.1 coordinate 597, forward strand.
GAGCAGGCGCGAGAGCGTCTCGGCGATGGGCCGCTTGTTGCGGTTGCGATGCAGCTCGTGCAGCACGCGCAGAGCCTCGGCGACTTCACCTGCAACGCCCGTGCCCGGGAGCGCTTTGGGCCGCAGCGGGCCTTGTTCGGCGCGGAAGAGCAGCAGCTGCTCGTCGGAGAGCGCGAAGAGCGGACCCTTCAGCGTGGCGAAGACGGCCAGCTCGTCCTCGGGCCACTCGATGGCCGCGGCGGCGTTGCGCAGCGCCAGCACCTCTTCGCGCGAGTGATAGCTGCGGCCTCCGACCAGCACGTGCGGGATGCGCCGCGCCTCCAGGGCCTTCACGTAGCCGCGGGTGAGATCTCCGTCCCAGCCGCGCATGCGCTTGAAGAGGAGGCAGACGTGGCGCGCCTGCAGCGGCACCGTGGCCTTGCCGCGCTCGCTGACCTTCCAGCCGCTCTCGCGGACCAGCCAGTCGACGAAGGCTCCCACCGCGTCGGGATACGACTCTTCGATGGTCCAGTTCGCGACCTTGCCGTTCTTCCCGTAGATCTTCGGCGCGGGCAGGGCGATCACCGCCGGCTGATTTTCGAGAGCTGGCCGGTGCGGATCGAGCGCGACGTAGGCGGCTTGCGTGCCGCCCTTCATCTGCTCGGCAAAGCCGGCGTTCACCGCCTGCTGGATGGCCGGCACCGAGCGGAAGCTGGTGGAGAGGTGGACCAGGTCCGCGCCCGACTCGAGCAGGAGCTGCTTCACGTCTTCGTAGAGCGCGATGTCGGCGCGGCGGAAGCGATAGATGGACTGCTTCGGATCTCCGACGACGAAGAGCTTGCCCGGCTTGGGGTGCGCGCGGCGCCAGTCGGCCTGCGCGGGGTCATTGGCGGCGATGAGCAGGAGGATCTCGGCCTGCAGCGGGTCTGTGTCCTGGAACTCGTCGACCAGCACGTGGGTGAAGCGCTGCTGCAGCTCGCCGCGCACCTGCGCGTTCTTCTGCACGAGGTCGCGGGCGCGGGCCAGCAGGTCGAGGAAGTCGAGCGCCGAGGCTTGCTGCTTGGCGGCTTCGTAGCCGTCGCAGAGCGGGCGCAGCTCCTCGCGCAGGCAGGCCGCCAGATCGGCGTCGCACAGCTCCAAGGCGCGCTCGACGGCGGCCTTGGCGGCGTCGCGCTGGGCGAGCAGGTCCTGCTTGGCCAGCTCCTTCGCGAACCACTTTCCGCCGCCGCGCCAGTTCCACAGCCGCCGGCGCAGCAGCTCGTGCAGGTCGCCTTCCAGCGCGTCGAGATCGTCGCGCGAGCCGGTGTTCCGCGCGCGCCGCTTCTGCTCGTCGCAGAACCGGGAGAGCTCGGCCAGCGACTGCGCGAACCACTCTTCCGGCCGCTGCGCCCGCGATGCGAACGACGCCACCTCGCAGAGCTTGTCGAAGGCGTTCTGCAGCACCGCGGCGCGGTCGAGCGGGTCTCGCCGCCAGGCTCCGTCGAAGTCGCGGTGCTCGCAGAGGTCGCGGCCGGCGTTGCGCAGCAGCTCGCGCGGCGGCGTGTCGGAGGGCCGCACCTTGCGGCGCAGGAGCCGGCGCACTCCTTCGGGCGGACGGCCCACCACCTGCTGGAACCAGCCCTCGAAGGCAGCGCTGAAGAGGCGGTCCTGCTCTTCTCCGGCGGCGACGTCGAAGACCGGGTCGACCAGCGCCTCCACCGGCCGCTCGCGCAAGAGGTCGGCGCAGAAGGAGTGGATGGTGCCGATGGGCGCCAGCTCCAGACGAGACAGCGCGTTGTCGAGCCGCGCCTGGATCGCAGCCGGCGCGTCCGCGCGCGCCTTCTCGAGCTCTCCGCGCAGGCGCAGCTTCATCTCGCCCGCGGCCAGGTCGGTGAAGGTGACGGAGAGGATGCGGTCCAG
>DATBAA010000610.1:0-2383 GCA_036271755.1 Myxococcales bacterium
GCGGCCGGCCACCGCGCGCAGCGAATAGAGCGGAACGGCGTTCTTGTATGGCTTCACCTCGGCGTCCGGGAGACGCAGGAACGGCTCCTCCAGGCTGGCCTTGCCCGGGAAGAGCTCGCCCAGCTTCACGCCGTACGCCAGCGAGCAGCCCACCAGCGTGGCCAGCGTGACGTTGACCGTCCCGCGCTCCAAGCGTTGTAGATGTTTCACGTGCAGGCCAATCGCCTCTGCCGCCCGCTCCTGCGTCAGCTCCGACCGGGACCGCAGATCGCGCAGCCGATGCCCGAGCAGCGTCTGCTGCGCTTTCGTCTCCCCCGCCACGTCCGCCCGCGAGCGCAGCTCGGAGGGACCGTGGTCGTGAGGTGAACGAGACACCTGCCGGAGCTACCCTCCAAGGCCCGGCGATGACACAACTCATGAGTTCTATTGGCGATTTCGATGGTCGATGCCGGTCCGCGGACGAATCATCTTCAGCAACGAGCTCCAGTCGGGATCGCCGCGCCTCGGCCTCGACAATGCGCAGGAAGGGCTCGCTTCCTGGCCCCTCGGCGGCAAGACACGTTTTCGTCAACACAACTCTTGAGTTCCAAGTGACGCTCGGTTAATTGACTTTGCGGGGACCACTCGTGACTGACTCAGGCTTGAATCGCAGCCAGCAGCCGTTTCTCGAGAAGCTCATCTCGTTCGAGGTGCGTGAGCTTCTCGTCGCCGGCGCCCCCCGGCTAGAATCAGAGCTTCAAGATCTCGACGAGCTCGGCCACCACGCTCACCTCCGGCGTCACCGGTATGGCGGGGAACTTCCGCGATTTGCTGAGCGGCCGCAGCTGGGCAGTCTGCCGGCCGGCCTTCCACACCTCGCGATACGACTTGATGGTGTACTTGCCGCCGTGCTCCGGATCGCTGCTGCCGCGCAGCTGGGCGACGACGATCTTTCCGTCGAGCGGCGGCGCGGGCGGCGCGCGAAAAAGACAATAGGCGCCGGGCGAAATGCGCAGGTCCATCGACTCGCCGATGACGCGGGCAACGAAGAGCCCTTGCGCCGGTTTCGTCCGTGCACGCGGTGCTACCCAGCCGAGCGGCTCCACCTGTTGGAAGCCGCCAAACTTTCCTGCCACGGCCCGCAGCGAGTAGAGCGGCACCGCGTTCTGGTAGGGCCGCACTTCGGCGTCCGCGATGCGCAGAAAGGGCTCGGCCTCGGGCGCGGTATCGCAGGGAAAGAGCTCGCCCAACGCAACGCCGTACGCGAGCGAGCAGCCCACGAGCGTGGCCAGGGTGACGTTGACCGTCCCGCGTTCCAGGCGCTGCAAATGCTTCACATGCAAGCCGATGGTCTCGGCAGCCCGCTCCTGGGTCAGCTCCGATCGCGTCCTCAGCTCGCGCAAACGCGAGCCCAGGCGCATCCGCTGGACCCTCGTCTCGACCGTCACGTCCGCCCGCGAGCGCAGCTCGGAGGGGCCGTGGTCATGAGGTGAGCGCCGAGGCACCCGCCGCAGGTACAGCCCCATGGTAGTTCACGACACAACTCAAGAGTTACGTCGACAAAGGCTGTAATTTTACCACAAAGGAAAGCTCTTGCCGGATTCGAGTCGGAAGTGCGGCCAGGGGCCGCATCTCGAAGAGCGCACGTCGCGCGAGCAATCGTGCGCGTTCACTGCGCGCATCCAACATGCGGCGGCGCTGAGCATCGAGGATCTGCGCGAGGCCATCCGGCTCTACCGCGAGCTGCTGTTGGCCAACCCGCCCTCGGCGCTGCTGCCGGCCATCTACTGCGGCCTGGGCAACGCCAGCTACCGCAAGGGCGACCTGGTGGACGCGCTCGTCTACTGGGAGCTCTACCGCGAGTACTGCCCCGAGGCAGAGGAGTCCGCGCTGGAGGCGATGATCGCCATCCTGCGCAAGCCGCTGCCATGACCCGCGCCGAATTTCGCAGCTGGTTTGCCAGCAGCAGCCGCCTCGCGCGCTGCGAATGGCGCTGCCGTGGCCCGCGCCCGGCCTGCTGGAAGGAGTGGCCGCTGCGGCAGAAGCGCGTGCGCCCCTAGCGCCGCGGCCAGCAATTGGCCGCATCGGACAAAGCGTTGTCGGCCCGCCCAAACCCGCAGCGGCAGCGCCCTGGAGCGGAAGGTTGGCCGCGGACTTGCTGTAGCGGCCCGCCAGACAACTCAAGGTTCCTTCGCGGAACAGACAGGAAACCAATGTCGGGCGCTGCCAGCTGGTCGCTGTGGGGCTTCACGGTCATCGTACTCGCCACGCTCTATATCCGGCCGGGCCTCGCGGCCCAGGAGGCCACTCCGCAGCAGCTGGTGGACGCGCTGCACACGGCCTTCGGCGAGCATCACGCGCGCGCCGTTCACGCCAAGGGCATCATCCTCGAGGGCACCTTCCG
>DATBAA010000611.1:0-9162 GCA_036271755.1 Myxococcales bacterium
GCGCAGATCAACCCGTTCGACGAAGTGAAGCTGGGGCAGTACTTGCTCAAGAGCCGCGTGCTCGGCGCCCGCCCGGGGCCGCGCCCGAAGGTCTCCGTCGCGCCGCGCGCGCAGACGCCCGCCCCTGCTCCGGCCGCTTCACGTCCGCCACCTCCGCCCGCGGCCGCTCGCCCGCCAACGCCGCCCGCGCCGATGGCCGCCGCGCCGTCGCGCCCGCCCGCCACCACTCCGCGCATGGGCGCCGCTCCGCCGGTGATGACGCAGGCCGCGCGCGCGAAAGCCGCGCCGCCTCCTCCGCCGCCGCCCGACGCTGCCGTCGTCGCCAAGAGCAAGAAGAAGGACTCTTCCGACCTCGAGGAGCTGGACTTCCTCTTCGACGCCGCCCTGGCCGAAGACTCCGCTGCTCCGCCCGCCTCGAAGCTGAAGCCTGCGCGCGCGAAGCCGGTGGAAGAGACCCCTGTCGAGCTGGATCTGGAAGAGAGCTCGCTGCTGCTGCGCGAGGTCGACGACGCAAAGCCCTCGCCCGCCGCGACCGTGCAGATCGAGCGCACGCAGTGGTTCGAGCCCACCTCCGGCCCCGCCGTCAGCCAGGAGCTGCAGCTGGCCACCGAGCCGGTGAAACGCCGCCCCCCGCAGACGCCTCAGCAAGCCGTCCTGGCCAAGGTCGAGACCACCAAGGTCCGCAGGTCCGGCGCGGCGGCAGCGACCGCCGGAATGGAGCGCCGCGCTCCCACCGGCTCGATGCTGCTGGCCAGCATCTTCTGGGGCGACACGCTCTTGCTGGCCCAAACCTTCCGTCCAGGCGCGCCGGTCTTCACCGACGAAAAGGCGCAGAAGACGCTGCAGCTCTACGGCTTCTCCAAAGGCGCGCCGGTCGTCGAATCGAAGGGCGCCGCCTGGTCGGTGATGCCCCCGTCGCAGGCGCGGTCCGAGCTTCGCGAAGGCCGCAACTGGATCGCCGCGCCCTCCGGCTCGAAGGAGATCCGCCTCGAGGCCGGCACCGCGCTGCGCCTCACCAGCGGCCGCTTCCACCTGCAGCTCTCGGCCGAAGCGGCCCCGCGCACAGCCCAGGTGATGTTCTGGCAGCACGTCGATCAGCGGCTCTTCTGGCTGATCCTGGTGTCCATGGTCTCGGTGTGGGGTTTCATCCTCGCGCTGCCGAAGGGGCAGGCCACGCTGCCGCCGGAGATCCAGAAGGAGCTCGTCCACAACGTCCGCATGTCGATCGAGCGCGAGAAGAAGAAGGAGAAGCCCAAGCCGAAGCCGGTGGAGAAGAAGAAGGAAGAGCCGGTGCTCGCGGAGAAGAAGACGCCGCCGCCGGTGATCGCGCAGGCGACGACCCTGAAGCAGGCGCAGGCCGCGGTGCCCATCAAGTCGCTCGACAAGCTGCAGAAGGCCACCAAGGGCCTGGGCAACCTCCTCGCCAGCCTCGGTCCGGCGGTGGGAAAGAAGGGCGGCAGCCCGTCAGCATTGAATCTCTTGCCGACGGTCGGCTCTGCTCCCGCGCCGCTGCCCGGCCTGGGCGGAACCGGCTCGGGCGGCAGCATCGGCCCCATCACCAAGGGCTCCGAGCTGCTGCGCGGCGGCGGCGTGGGCGGCCTCTTGGGCAGCGCCACGGCCGGACGCGGCGCGGTGCAAGGCGTGCCGGTGGCCATGCCCACCAAGGCGACGCAGGTGCGCGGCTCCATCGATCGCGACGCGGTCGCCAAGGTCCTCGAGGAGCACATGAACGACATGCGCGGCTGCTACGAGCGCGCGCTCATGCGCGACCCCAACCTGGGCGCGGGCAAGATCCTGCTCGAGTGGAACATCTCGGCGACGGGCACGGTGAGCGACGTCCGCACAAAAGTTGCGACGCTGAAGAATACGGAGGTGAATACGTGCCTCTTGGACGTTCTCAAGCAGCTGCAATTCCCCAAGCCCCAAGGGGGCGTCGTGATCGTGAGCTATCCCTTCCTCTTCAATAGCGTGGGACTCTGATGTATCGCCTGATCGTGCTGGCTCTCCTCGCGGCCACGGGCGCTGCCCAGGCTCAGGCGTCCCAGGAGTCTGGAAAGCTACTCGCCATCCAGCAGAAGAAGTACTCGCTGGTGCATGAGCTGGACATCGGCGGCATGTTCGAGCCGCAAGACGCCTTCAGCAAAGGCCTCGCGCTCGAGGGCGCCTACACCTGGCACTTCGGCGACGACCTGAGCTGGGAGGTGATCCGCGGCGGCTACGTGGGCCAGCTCGACACCGGCCTCAAGTCGCAGCTGATCAACCAATTCGGCGTCGCGCCGACCTCGTTCGAGCTGCTGCAGTACTACTTCTCCACCGCGCTGATGTGGTCGCCGCTCTACGGCAAGTTCGCGCTGCGCAACGCCTCGGTGGTGCACGCCGAAGCGTTCTTCACCCTGGGCGGCGCGCTGGGGCACTTCACCTCCAGCTTCCGCGAAGGACCGGAGGTGGGCGTGGGCGTGCGCGTCTTTCTCACCCAGCGGCTCTCGGCGCGCTTCGACGCGCGCGACGCGGTCTTCCTGCACAAGGAGACCGACGGGTCCTTGGTGAAGCAGGTCATCTTCCTCTCGATCGGCTTGTCGATCTCGCTGGGCGGAAACGGCGGATGATCGGCTTTGCGCTAGCAGTTCTCGTCGGTGCTGCACCCGGGCCTGCCACCAAGGCCACGCAGGCGCCGCCCAACCCCGTGCCGGCAGGGGCCGCCACCAAGTCCGCGGCGACTCCTCCCAAGGACGCCAAAGACGCGCCGGCCGCCGAGCCGGAAGTGCCGCCGTCGACTCCCGAGATGTATGAAGCCGCGCTGGCCGCGCACGCCAAGGGCGATGCCCGCGGCGCGGCCGCGAAGCTCCACGCCTGGCTGCGCGGCGCGCCGCGCACGGCCGACAACTACCAGCCCGCGCAACACTTGCTGGCGCAGGATCTCCAGGCGCTGGGCCTGACGCACGCCGCGCTGGTCTACGAAGAGGACGTGGTGCGCAGCCGCACCCGGCCAGAGCTGCTTCCCGAAGCGCTCCTGCGCCTCCAGCAGTGGAGCGCGATTCCGCACGACGAAGTGCGCCTGGAAGAAGAGCTGCTGCACGGCACCGACTTCGGCGTGCTCGATGAGCCGGCCCGCGATTGGGTGGCTTATGTCCAAGGCGCGTTCGACCTGCGCGCCGGCAACGAGCGCTGGGCCAAAGGACGCTTCGCGGACCTGGCGGATCACTCGGCCTATCGGGCCAAGGCCCAGCTGCTCGAGGACGCCATCAAGCTCGAGCACGGCGGCGAAGAGGCGCAGGGCCGCCTTGAGGACTTCGAGGCGATTGGAAAGGACAAGCAGGCCACGCGCGAGGTTCGCAACGACGCCAACATCTCGGCGGCGCGCCTTCATTATGAGAAGGCCGACTACGCGGGCGCGCTGGCTTTGTACGAAGCGGTCGACCTGCCCGAGCTCGATCCGGGCCGCGGCCAGATCTACCTGGAAGAAGCGTGGGTGCGGTATCGCAGCGGCGAGGGCAGCCGCGCCATGGGCCTCCTGGCCGCGCTCGACGCGCCCAGCTTCCGCGGCCTCTTCCTGCCGGAGAAGTTCCTGCTGCGCGCGCTCATCTATAAAGACGCCTGCCAGTGGCTCGCGGCCAAGCGCGCCGCCAAGACGGTGCTGCGCCGCTACTCGGTCAGCCTCGACGCCATCCACAACCGCACCGACCTGACCAAGGACCCCATCCTCGCGGCGGCGGCGCTGCAGAAGGGCCGCGGCAAGCGCGCGTCGGATCTGGTGACGCAGCTGGGCCGCGAGCACGAGCTGCTCGAGCGCTATACCGGTGCCTTCGCCGAAGGCGGCCTGGGCCAGACGCTCACCAAGCTCTACGCGCAGGAGATGAGCGAGGCGCAGCGGCAGGTGCAGCTGGAGCTGGAGACGGGCGTGGTCCGGTCCGCCGACGATCTGCTCAACTCGGTCGAGCAGGCCGGCCTCGTCGACTACGAAGTGGGCCTCGCGCTCTATCGCCGCGGCCGCCCCGACGCGCAGGCACCCACGCTCACCTTCGCGGCCGACAAGCCCGGCCCCAAGGAAGAGGCCTACGAGTTCGACGGCGAATATTGGAACGACGAGCTGCAAGAGCTGCGGTTTTCGCTGGTCAACCGCTGCCGCGAAGCGAGCACGCCATGAAGCGTCTCGCGCTCGCGTTGATCTTCTGCTGTGCCCTGCCCGCCGTAGCGGCGCAGATCACCCGCGACGAAGCGCTGGTGGCGCAGCTCAAGGGCGACCTCTCCAAGACCGATCGCGCCATCGCGCTGACCGAGCTGCAGATCGCCCGCAGCCGCGGCGCCACCTACGCGCCTGAGCTGCAATTTCGCCTCGCCGAGCTCTACGTCGAGAAGAGCCGGTACACCTATTTGCTGCAGCAGCAGGAGAGCGGCACCGTCGTGTCGGCCTCGCAGGTAGCGCCGGAGGTGCGGCTCACCAAGCAGAAGGCGCTGCAGATCTACGACCGCATCCTGCGCGACACGCCCGACTGGCCGGGCAACGACCGCGTGCGCTTCTACATGGCCCACGAGTATCGCGAGCTGGGCGACTTCGAGCGCATGATCGCCACCGACGAGGATCTGGCGGCGAAGAATCCACAGTCTCCGCTGGCGGCCGAAGCGCTGCTCATCGTCGGCGACCACTGGTTCGACTCGCGCGACTTGAACAAGGCCGAGACGGCCTACCAGCGCGTGCTCGCCATGCCGCCTTCGCCCTCGCGCGATCTGGCCAGCTTCAAGATGGGCTGGGTGCGCTTCAACCAGGGCAAGCACGCCGACGCGGTGAAGTTCTTCGAGCAGGCCGCCGCTTCGCCGCTGCTCGACAACGCCGGCCGCGAGGTGCTGAGCGTCAAGCGCGAAGCGCTCTCCGATCTGGTCTTCTCCTACACCGAAGCGCGGCCGTGGAAAGGCGCGGTCGAGTACTTCGAGAAGCTGGCGCAGAGCCAGGCCGTCTACCTGACCGTGCTGGAGAAGCTGGCCAACCGCTACTTCATCAAGCAGGAGCCGGAGCCCGCGGTGCTGGCCTACCGGCGGCTCATCTTCTTGTCGCGCGACGCCGAGCGCGATCCGGAGTTCGCGGCGCGCCTGCACGACTCGATCAAGGCCGGCGGCGACAAGACTCCGCCCCGCGCCGAGGACGTCCAGGCCATCGTTCGCGCCGCCGCCCGCGTGCGCACCGACGAGCGGCTCACTCCCGCCGTGCAGACGCAGACGCTGGCCGACATGGAAGTGTACGCGCGCGACCTGGCGACGGCGCTGCTGCTCATCGCCCGCAAAGCGCCCAAGCCCGACCCGCTGCTCTTCTCGCAAGCCGCCGATGCGCACGCCGCCTGGCTCTCGCTCTTCCGCGAGAACAAGGAGCGGGCCTCGATGCAGAAGAACTACGCCGACTCTCTCTTCGCGGCCGAGCGCTTCCACGAAGCCGGACGCGCCTACGAGAAGGTTGCGCAGGACGCGCTCGAGGCCAAGGTCCCCGCGGCGGAAGAAGACGGCATCTACTCGGCGCTCGCCTCGCACTTCAAGGCCACGCGCGAGCCCGCGAAGCTCTCTCCTTTCGAGCGGACCGATTCGCAGCGCGCCATGAGCACGCTGGGCGCGCTCTACGTCAGCCGCTACCCGCGCAGCTCGCGCGTGGCGCAGGTGAAGTTCAACGTGGCCGAGGGCGCGTACGACGAGGGCGACTGGAAGCGCGCCGCGCAGCTCTTCACCGCCTTCGTCGAAGAGCACCCCGGCTCGACCGACGCCGCCGCCGCCGCGAACCTCGCGCTCGATTCGCTGCACAGCGCCAACGACTTCGACGGTCTGGAGGCCACCGGCAAGAAGCTGGCGGACAACCCGCAGCTGCCGGCCTCGCTGCGCAAGGACCTGCTCGACACCGTGCAGAAGGCGCGCGGCGAGCAGCTGTCGCGGGTGGCGTTGGAGAGCACGGCGCGCAGCGGAGACGCGGCCCGCGGGCTCATCGAGCTGGCCGACCAACAGCCGCACAGCAACCTGGGCGAGCGCGCGCTGCACGCGGCGTTCGTCACCTATCGCGAGAAGCACGACCCGGCGAAGCTGATGGACGTTGGACAGAAGTTCCTCGCCACCTATCCGCAGTCGCCGCTGGTCGTCGACGTGCTCACCACCACCGCGCGCGTCTCGACCGATCTGGCCGACTTCGACAGCGCCGCGGCCGCCTATGAACAGCTGGCGGCGAAGTTTCCCAGCGAGACGACGGGCATCGAAGCGGCCTCGGCTGCGGCGTCGCTGCGCTCGCTCCTGGGCGACCCGCGCCGGGCGGTGGCCGACTTGGAGAAGATCGCTCCGCAGCGGCGAAGCGCGGGCACGCTGCTGCGCATCGCCCAGCTGCGCTGGGAGGCCGGCGACGCGGCTGGCGCCGAATCGGCCGCGGGACAGCTGTTGCGCGACAATCCGGCCGACGCGGACGCAGCCATCATCTTGACCCGCGCGCAGCTGGCGGCAGGCAAGGTGACCGAAGCCGCGAAGCAGCTGCGCGAGTCATTGAAGGTCGCGAAGAAGAGCCGCGTCAGCAACGAGCTGGTGGCGCAGCTCTGGGATCTGCTCGGCGCCGCGCAGCTGCAGCTCTTGCTCGCGCTGCCCAACGAGCCGCTCGATCCGCAGGTGGCGGGCGTGAAGTCGCTGCAAGAGAGCTCGGAGGCCACCGCGCAGCTGCGCTCGTCGGAGCGCGCGGTCCACGGCATCTACCGTCTGGGGCAAGGCCTGGAGAAGCTGGCGCAGACGCTGGCCGCCACGCAGCCGCCGCCCAAGCTCTCGGCGGCCGACCAGCAGCAGTTCTCGGCCCAGGTGGCGCAGCAGGCGCAAGGGCTGCGGGCGCAGGCGGCCACGGCCTATCAAGGCTGCGCGCAGAAAGCGCACGAGCTCGACCTCTTCGCGCCTTGGACGCTGGGCTGCGCGCAAGGGCGGCCGGTGCCCGACGCCATCGAGATTCCGCATCCGCCCGCCCCGGCTTCGGCGGCGGTCAACGCGGCCATCTCGCAGGCCCGGGCGCCGCTGGCCGAGCGCGTGACGGTGGACAGCCTGGAGAAGCTCGGCCTCGCGCAGCTGGGCGCGAGCGACTTTGCCCGGGCGCGGCTCACCTTCCAGCGCGCCTTGCAATTGGACGAAGCGCGCGCGCCGGTGCACGCCGCCATGGGCGTCGCCCTGGCGCGCATGGGCGACCCGCTGGCCGCCCGCGATTCGTACCGCCGCGCGCTCGAGCTCGACCCCACCTCGGGCCGCGCCCACGCTGGACTCGCGGCGCTGCGCTGCTCGTCGGGAGATCTCGAAGGTGGCCGCGACGAGCTCTCGCGCGTCCGCGGCAAGGTGGACCCCAACGCCCCAGACGCGGACCCCGCGCTCTCACGCTGTGAAGGAGGAGGCAAATGAAGCGCTTCATCACGTTGGCCATCCTGCTCCTCTCCGCTTGCGGCGGAACCTCCGGAGGCGGCCCGCTGGGAACGAACGACGGCGGCTTCACCGTCACCGACGCCGGGCCGACCTGGACCACGGCGGCGCTCATCGACGGCAACTCGGACGCCGGCCTCGATCTCACCTCCGCCGTCGACAACGACGGCAACCCGGCGGTTGCATATTTTCGCAAGGACCCCAACGTCTTCCTCAGCGCCTGCAACGCCGACGCCGGTTGCCCGCAGTACGCGCTGGTCATCGCCCGCGAGAGCAGCACCGGCGCCTGGACCACCGAGCAGGTGCCGGCCGCGCTCGACGGCGGCTCGCTAACTGGACACTACGGCCTCAGCCTGGCGTTCGATCCGCAGAACAACCCGGCGGTCGCGTACATGGGCGGCGACATCTCCTTCAACGATCCGGACGGTGTGCACGACGACCGCTGGATCGCGAGCCTGGCGTCTGGCGACGGCCCCACCGCGGCGCGGCTTCCCTCCGACCTGGTGATCGCGCGCAAGAGCGGCACCACCTGGACCCGGACCACGCTCGCCACCAGCTCCGACAGCATCGTCAGCGACAAGGCGCAGACGACGAGCAGCGTCGACGATCAGGGAGCCGTCACCGGCCTCTGGGCGGGCCTGATTTTCGATAAGACCCCGAACAGCAATTCGTTTCACGTCGTCACTCGCGATCTGCACTTCGGCGCCGCCGCGGCCGACTTCGACGGCTCCAACACCGAGTACGCACACTTCATCAGCGGCCAAGCCAAGCCGGATATAGGCGAGATGGTGTCCAGCCGTCTGTTCCCGACGACGGATATCTTTGGCAAGGCAGATTCTTCGCAGCAGATCCACGGCGGCGGGACCTATTCGCAACTGGTCCTTGGAAGCGATGGCCAGCCTGCGGTCTCCTTCGCGACCGACACGGTGTCTTCCAACGGCGCGTCGCAAGTCTGGTTTGCCCGGCGCACGACCGCCGCTTCGCTTCCCGCGGGAACCAATGCCTGGACGCGTACGCAGGTAGCCAACAACCAAGGCCGCGTCGGTCATGGGCCATCGCTCGCGTTCTCTCCAACGCATGGCTACGCCATCGCCTTGCTTGGTGGCACGGTCGGTGACGGCGATCTGCAGGTCACCTTCTCCGCGGACGGCGTCACCTGGCCGTCGCTCACCACCGGCGGGCCCAACACCGTCGAGGCTTTGGGCGACACCGGCTACCACCCGTCGGTCGACTGGAGCGTCGACACGTTGGGACTGCTCTACGGCTTCTGCCACGGCACCACTTTCTCGGGCACCACGCCTTGCGATCCGGTGGCTCAGCAGCTGCGGTTCCGCATCCCCGGCGCCAACGGTCCGCTCAGCACCTGGAGCAATCCGGAGACGGTGGCGTCGATCGTTCCCGACGCGGCCGTGCTCACCCATGAGACGAGTTCGGGGAAGTTCGTCGCCATCTGGAAGGAGCCGGGCGCTGGCCTCAAGTTCTCGCGGAGAACTCCGTGAAGCGCGCGGCGCTGTTGCTCCTCTTCTGCACGTCCTGCGGCGGCTCGACGAAATTGGAAGGCAGCCTCGGCGCGGATGTCTCGCTGACCTATACGACGGTGCTCATCCAGAGGACGCCCAGCGCCATCGGCATCGTCTTCCAGACGCCCACGCCCGGACAGAGCGGCGAGGACATCGTCCTCAAGGTCACCGCCACCATCTCGGACCTGGACTTGACGAAGCCCCTGACCATCGATCTGGCCGAAGCGCTCACCGGCGG
>DATBAA010000612.1:0-1823 GCA_036271755.1 Myxococcales bacterium
TCACCCTCATCGTTCTCTATGCCACCGGCCAGACCCTCAACTCCTTCACGCTGGGCGGCTTGACGCTGGCGATGGGCCGGTTGGTGGACGACGCGGTGGTGGTCTTGGAGTCGATCCACCGCTATCGAAAACGCGGCTTGAGCGCTTATGACGCGGCCTTGAAGGGTACCGAGGTGGTGGTGCTGCCGGTGCTCGCCTCGACCCTGACCACCATGGTGGTGCTGCTGCCGGTGCTGCTCTTCGCCGGCCTCGCCAAGAAGCTCTTCGCGCCGCTGGCGTTGACGGTCGCGGTGGCGATGATCGCGTCCTACTTCGTCTCCATCGCGGTGACTCCCGTGGCCTGCCGTTACTTCCTGGGCCACGAAGAGCCGCGCGGCTGGGCGCTGAAGCTGGGCAACTTCATCGAGCGCCTCTCCAACGGCTACGCGGACCTCCTGCGCAAGACGCTGGAGTTCCGCGCGGTGCTCATCGTCTGCTGCGTGGTGCTGGTGGCTGCCAGCGCCTGGGCCGCGGGCTCGTTGCCCAGCACCTTCTTTCCCGAGATCGACGAATCGATGGAGCGCATCTACGTGCGCCTCGCTCCGGGAACGTCGCTGCGGGACTCGGCGAAGCTGATCGCCGAGATGGGCGAGACCGCGCGCAAGGAGCTGCCCGAAGGAGTGGTCGACCTGGTGCTCACCAACGTCGGCTCGCCCAACAACGCCCGCAGCGCCATGACCAGCCCCAACGCCGGGCCGCACATGGGCTTCATCCGCCTGCAGCTGGTCGATCCCGAAAAGCGCAAGCTCTCGCAGCGCGAGATCGCGGACAAGATTCGCGCGATCTTGAACCAGCACTATCCGGGCGTCGAATTCCTCCAGTGGCCCGGCGGCCTCGTGGCCAGCGTCTTCGCCAACGGCTACATCGCGCCGCTGGCCGTCGAGCTGCGCGGCGAGAACCTGGCCGAGCTGGAGCAGCAGGGGCGCGCGGTCGCCGAGGTGGCGCGCACGGTGCCGGGCATTCGCGACGTCTGGCCGACGCTCGAGCTCGACTATCCGGAGGTGCGCGTCGACACCGACCGGCAGATGGCCAGCGAAGTGAACGTCACCGCCCGGCAAGCGGCGCAGACCACGCTGGAGGCCACCTTGGGCAACATCAACACGCCCAGCGTCTGGGTCGACGGCGCCAACGGCCAATCGTATTACGTGGTCACCCAGGTCGCGCCGTCCAGCGTCGCCGATCCAGAGGCCTTGGCGCGCATTCCGGTGCGCGTCGGCAAGAACGGCGCGGCGGTCACGCTGGGGGCGTATGCGCAGGTCCGGCGCGCGGCGGGTCCGGTGCTGATCGAGCGCAACCAGCTGGCCCGTGCCGCCCACGTCTTCATGCAGACCGAGGGCCGCGACATCGGCACCGCCGCCGCCGAGCTGGAGCAGAAGCTGGCGAAGGATCCGCGCACCCGCAACGTCCGCGTCGACTTCGTCGGACAGGTGCAGCTGATGCGCGACACCTTCTCCGGCCTGGGCGTGGGCATCGCGCTGGCCATCATGCTGGTCTTCATGATCATGGCCTCGCAGTTCCGCTCCATCCGGCTGCCGTTCGTGATGCTCTTCACCATTCCCTGCACGTTGATCGGCATCGTGCTGGCGCTCTTGTCGGTGGGGCAGGGCTTCTCGGTGACGGCGCTGATGGGAATTCTCATGGTGGTGGGCATCGCCGTGTCCAACGGCATCCTCCTCGTCGACCACGCGGCGGTGAAGTTGGACGAGGGCTGGTCTCTGGCCGATGCCATCGTCGACGCCGGCCGCACCCGCTTCACGCCCATCGTCATGACCAGCCTCGCGACC
>DATBAA010000613.1:0-3730 GCA_036271755.1 Myxococcales bacterium
CCAGAAGAGCAGGTTGTCGCCGCCGGCGCAGCCGCTGACCGAGGTGCCGCCTACGCACTGGTCGGCGGTGAGCATGGGGGCGCTGGAGTCGGTCTTGCCGCAGACGGTCTTCTGACCGGTATTGCCGCAGGCGGTGCAGGCGCACTTGCCGGTGTCGCTGAGCGGGTCGATCAGATCGCCGCCGGATTCAGTGGTGTGGAAGAGGCCCAGGAAGTGGCCGGTCTCGTGCGCCACGATGTACGCCACCACGTCCGCGCCGCAGCCCTCGACGTTCGGTATCGCGCCGGCCGCGCACGACCCCGCGCTGGTGGCGAAGAGGTCGGCCATCGCGACGGCCGCGCCGCTGTGGACGGTGCCAGCCAGCGTCGCGGGGCCGGGGATGGTGCCGTCGATGCCCACGAGGCTGTTGCTGCCGCTGGCGCTGATGTCCGTGAGCGCGTTGACGAGGAAGATGTTCATGGCCGGCCCCGGGCTTCCGGCCGAGAGCAGGAACATCTGGTCGAGCTGATCGCAGGGACCCTCGCCCGAGGTGGTGCCGTCGACGACGATGCTCGAGTAGAGCGCGCGGTCGGCGGCGCTGACGTCGAAGAAGGTGACGTTGCGGACGGTGATGCCGGCGTTCCCGTAGAGGGCCTTGAAGGTCGAGATCATCCGCTGCACGCTCGCGTCGGTGCCTGCGTTGCCGATGGCGGCGGTGAAGGGCACGCCGGCGCGGGTATTGGCCGAGCCGATGATGAAGAAGTTTACGTCCAGGAACGCGGTGGCGGACTGCGGCTTCAAGACGACCTTGATGTCGTACTTGTCCTGATCGGTGCCGCCGTCCAGGCATTGGAACTCGGTGGCGCACTCGTGGGCGAAGTCGCCCACCACCATGCGCCAGGCTCCGGGAGTCACGCCCGCGCCCAGCGAGTTGGCGGTGTTGGGAAAGGTGAAGGCCGACGCGACCGGCGTGTCCTGGCTGTACTCCACGTAGAAGGAGCTGGGATCGATGGTCTTGTCGGCGCCGGCGCCCGGCGGGTTGTGGTCGTCGTAGGCCGTGCCGCCGTCGGGAAAGAAGACGAACCGCGGCACCACCGAGTTGTCGACGATCTGGACCGTGCTCCCGCCGAAGACCACCTGCAGCGGCACGTTGCCCACCGCCTGTTGCAAGATGCTCACGCTGGCGGTGCCGGCCGGCACGGTGAAGGTGATGGAGTCTCCGGTCTGGTGCGTGCCGAGCTCGAGCACCTGGCCGCCATCCAGCGACGAGGCGACGGGCGCGGGCAGCGTGCAGTCGGCCGGAGGCGGCGGCACGGGCGTGTTGTTGGCGTCGTTGTGGGAGCAGGCGACGGCGGCGGCCAGCGCGGCGCTCAGTGCGAGTTTGCGTTTCACGAGAGGCTCCTTACCGCAGTTCTACAGCGGCGCGTGGCGGCGAGCGCCAACCAATTGTCATTTGCGGCCCACCCCTCACCGTGATACCCGGCGCGGATGGCGGATCGGGTCCTCGTCGTCGACGACGAGCAGAGTCTCCGAAAGGTATTGCAGGCCACCCTCTCGCGCGAAGGCTACGAGGTGCAGGTGGCGGCCGACGGCGAAGAGGCGCTGGCCGCCCTGGAGCGCGACGGCGCCGACGTGGTGGTCACCGACCTGGTGATGCCCAAGATGGACGGGCTCTCGCTGCTCCGGCGTGTCGTACAAAAGCATCCAGACGTCCCCGTCATCGTGGTCACGGCCCACGGCAAGGTGGACAGCGCGGTGGAGGCGATGAAGGCCGGCGCGTTCGACTTCGTCACCAAGCCCTTCGAGCATTCCGAGCTGAAGGCCATCATCGCCAAGGCCGCCCGCCAGTCAGACTTGAACCTGCGCAATGTTGTTCCCGACGCGGTGGCCGAGCGGCGGTTCACCGAGATCATCGGGCGCGGCCAGAAGATGATCGAGCTGCAGCAGGTCATCGCCAAGGTGGCCGACGCGCCCTCGACCGTGCTGGTGCAGGGAGAGAGCGGCACCGGCAAGGAGCTGGTGGCCACCGCGCTGCACGAGAAGAGCATCCGCCGCGATCAGCCCTTCATCAAGATCAACTGCGCCGCCATTCCCCGCGAGCTGGTAGAGGCCGAGCTCTTCGGCTACGAGAAGGGCGCCTTCACCGGCGCGGTGCAGTCGAAGCCCGGCCGCTTCGAATTGGCCGACGGCGGCACGCTCTTCCTCGACGAGATCGGCGACATTCCCATCGAGATGCAGGTGAAGCTCCTGCGCGCCATCCAGGAGAGCGAGTTCGAACGCGTGGGCGGCGTGCGGACCACCAAGGTGACGGTGCGGCTGATCGCGGCCACCTCGCGCGACTTGTCGAAGGAGATCGCCGCCGGCCGCTTCCGCGAGGACCTCTACTACCGGCTCAACGTGGTGCCCATCGAGCTGCCGCCGCTGCGCGAGCGCCGCGAGGACATTCCGCTGCTCGTCGAGCACTTCCGGCAGAAGTACAACGCGCGCCTGAAGAAGAACGTTGGCAAGGTCGAGGACGACGCGCTCGCCGCGCTCTCCAGCTACTCCTGGCCGGGCAACATCCGCGAGCTGGAGAACGTGCTGGAGCGGACCATCTTGTTCGCCGACGGCCCCAACATCCGCGCCGCGGATCTGCCGCCTTCGCTGCGCGCGCAGCCGCCGCAGGCCATCGCCGACGCGCCGCCCAGCACGCAGAGCCTCGCGCCCGGGCCGCTGAAGGAGATCGTCAAGGAGCAGGTGCAGGCCATCGAGCGCGACCTGATCATCCGCGGCCTGGAGGTGACCGGAGGCAACGTCACCCGCACCGCGCGCCTGCTGAAAATCTCCCGCAAGAGCCTGCAGATCAAGATGAAGGAATTCAACCTCCGCGGCGACGACCCGTGAAGCTTCGCAGATTCGCGATCTGCTAGAGTCGAAGGCCGATGATTGCTCGACTGGTGGCTGTCTCTCTTCTGGTTTCCGTGGCTGGGTGGGCAGCGGAGATCACCGACGTCGCGACCGCGGGGGATGAGAAGCGGCCCTTCGAGATCGACCTCGCCGCGACCTTCTCGCACACCCGGACGACGACCACGATTGGGCGCGAAGCGACTACCGCCAAGGGCATCGTGCTGCAGGACGAGCTGACGCATGTGCGGACGCTCGACGCCGCCAATTTGAGGTTGGCCGTCGGGCTCTGGCACGACCTGGAGCTGCACGGCTGGGTGAACATCGCGCTGCACGACGAGCAGACCTGGGGCTACGCGCCGGGAGTGACCGCCGCCAGCAGCACGCTGACCAACAATCGCATCAACGTCTCGGGCTGCGCCGACCCTGCGCTCTGCACCGGCGTGCAGCCCATCGTCACGACGCCCGGACAGAGCGAGCACACCGGGCTCTACGAGCCGACCATCGGCATCGCCTGGAAGCCCGTCAATGAAAGCCGCGAACTGCAGCTACCCGCGGAGATCTTCGTGCCTGGGTGGCCGGTGGCCAGCTGGGTGATCGGCTTCGACTACACGCTGCCCATCGGCGGACGCCTCGACGACCCGTCGCGCGCGGCCAGCCAGACGTCGGCCACCGGCGAGTCTCGCAAGGCCAGCGTGCTCTCGCTCTGGACGGCGTCCTCCAAGCGCTACCGGTCCTTCGAACCGTACCTGAAGCTCGAGGGCGAATACGCCTTTGCCGGCAGCGACGCCTACGACAACTGCGCGCATCCCGAGCTGCTCTCGGCCGTGGCCGCCAACTGCAGCGGCAGCTTCAAGGGCCAGACCGG
>DATBAA010000614.1:0-3849 GCA_036271755.1 Myxococcales bacterium
GTGCGTGTGCCCCGACAGCTGCAGCGGCACGCCCAGCGACTGCGCCCTGGGCCAGGTGTTGGGCTGGTGCGAGAGCAGCACGGTGGCCGCGCCCTCGGGCCGCTCGCGCAGCGCCGCGGGAATGTCGCA
The DNA here is from genome assembly GCA_036271755.1 of Myxococcales bacterium. Classification (GTDB taxonomy): domain Bacteria; phylum Myxococcota; class Myxococcia; order Myxococcales; family 40CM-4-68-19; genus 40CM-4-68-19. The sequence continues at coordinate 130 of DATBAA010000614.1, forward strand.
GCGGCCGTTCCAGGGATCGTCCACGCCGCAGAGCCAGAGCTGGTCGCCGCCGCGCAGCAGCGTCACGCCGCGGTTGCGCAGCACCTGCAGCCGGCGCGCGTGAGCTCCTTCTCCACCGCGTCCGGCCCGGCCCAGAAGTCGTGGTTGCCCAGGCAGGCGAAGGTTCCGTATTTGGTGGGAATGGAAGCGATGGCCTCCGCCGCCTGCCGCGCGAACGCCGGCGAGTTGTGGACGATGTCGCCGGTCACCACCAGAACGTCGGGCTTGAGCCGCGCCGCGCGCCTCGCGATTCCCTGCAAGCGCTCGCGGGTGACATGGCGGCCGGCGTGCAAATCGGACAGCTGGACGATGCGCGCCCCGCGCCAACCGGCGGGCAGCCCCAGGACCGGCACGGTCACCCGCTCGCGCCGCAGCACGCGGGCGCCAAAGAGCGCGCCGTACACCGCGAGCGCAAACGGAATCAGCGCCACCCAGACCGGCATCGGCGCCGAGCCCAGGTGCGCGATGGTCCAGCCGCCGAGCAGCAGCGCGTAGAAGATGCTGCCCAGCCACCACACCGTCCAAGGAGTCTGCAGCGAGGCCGCCATCCAGCGCGGCAGGCGCGCCTTCTGCTTGCGGCGCAGGATCTCGGCCAGCATGGGCAGGTTGAGGATGAGCAGCAGGCCCGGCACCGAGAAGCCAAGGGCCAGCTGATCGCGCTCCGTCAGCCAGCTCACCAGATGCCCCGCCGCCAAGAGCTGTGGCAGCAGGGTCAGCGCGAGGACGAGAATGTAGAAGCGAGCGCGCCGCATGCCGTTAGGAGTCCAACACGCACACGCGGCCACTGATTCCGCGCCGGAAATTGACCGTGCGAGCCCATGCTCCTACTCTCGGCCGCATGGAAGAGATTGACCTTTCGCTGCACACCTCGCCGGGGGCGGAGCTGCTCCAGCGCGTGCCGCTCTTCCGCCGGCTCGGCTTCGCCGAGACGATGCTCTTGTCGGAGATCTGCAAGATCGAGCACAAGCCGGACGGCGCGGTCATCATCCACCAGGATTCGTTGGGACAGGCTCTCTATATCCTCAAGGAGGGCGCGGCGCAGGTGAAGCGGCGCGATCCCATCACCAATGTCGAAAAAGAGCTGGCCACGCTGCCGCAGGGCGAGCTCTTCGGCGAGATGAGCCTGATCGACGACCAGCTGGTGTCGGCCGACGTCATCGCCAAGGGGCCGGTCGAGCTCCTGGTCATTCCGCGCAAGGAGTTCGAGGCCTTGATCGCCAAGAACGACAAGCTGGCCGTCAAGGTCTATCGCTGCTTCTGCGCCGCGCTGGCCGAGCGCCTGCGCAAGGCGAACGCGAAACTGGGGCACCACTAGATGGAGCAACGAACCTTCAATCAGCTCCTCGCCGCGGCGGTGAAGAACGGCGCCTCGGACGTGCACCTCAAGGCGGGCGCGCCACCTGCGCTGCGCATCAACGGCTCGCTGCTTCCGGTGAAAGTGCCGTCGCTCTCGCCCGAGGATACGGAGACCATCGCCAGCTACATCCTCAAAGATGCCCGCTACAAAGGCGATCTCAACGACCTGCGCGACTGGGACACCTCCTACGCGGTGCAGGACGTGGGGCGCTTCCGCGTCAACATCTTCCGGCAGAAGGGCAACTTCGCGCTGGTGCTGCGCGCCATTCCGTTCGATGTCCCCACCGTCGAATCGCTGGGCTTGCCGCCGGTGGTGAAGGGCATGGCCGACTACGAGCGCGGCCTGGTGCTGCTCACGGGCGTGACCGGCTCGGGCAAGTCGTCGACGCTGGCGGCCATCGTCCGGCAGATCAACGAGTCGACGCGGGCGCACATCCTCACCATCGAAGACCCCATCGAGTTCCTGCACGAGGACAAGCTCTCGCGGGTGACCCAGCGCGAGATCGGGCCCGACACCGGCAACTTCGCGCAAGCGCTCAGAGCGGCCTTGCGGCAGGATCCCGACGTGATCCTGGTGGGCGAGATGCGCGATCTGGAGACCATCGAGATCGCGCTCAAGGCGGCCGAGACGGGACACCTCGTGCTCTCGACCGTCCACACCACCGACGCGGCCAAGACCATCGGACGCCTCTGCGATGCCTTCCCGCACGACGCGCAGCAGGCCGTGCGCCACCGGCTGGCGGAGAACTTGAAGGGCACCATCTCGCAGCGGCTCTTGCCCAAGGCGCAGGGCAAAGGACGGGTGGTGGCCGCCGAGATCATGGTCTCGACCGAGTCCATCAAGGACTTCATCATCGACGCCGAGCGCACCCACGAGATGTCCGACTACCTGGCGAAGAACCGCGACATCTACGGAACGCAGAGCTTCGACCAGCACCTGTCGGAGCTGTACAAAGGCGGCCAGATCACGCTGGACGTGGCCAAGGCCGCGGCCTCCAACCCGAGCGACTTCGAGCGCGCTCTCTCCTTCGAATCATGATCCTCGCCCTCATTCTCGCAGCAGCCGCAACGACGCCACCCGCCCCTGCCGCGGCCAAACCGAAGGGCACGCTGACCGTCGAGGCCGATGAGGCCGGCGACGAAGCGCCGACGCCGCTGCCGCAAGGCGACGAGCGCAAGGCCATCGGCGACTACATCCGCGACAACAGCTCGGAGATCCGCGAGTGCTACGCCGGCCGCCTGCGCGAGCGCCCCACGCTCACCGGCAAGGTCGTCACCCGCTTCGAGATCGGCCCCAACGGCCACGTCATCGGCGCCACGGCCGACGGCATCGCCGACAAGGAGCTGATCCGCTGCATCGTCACGGCGGTGCGCAAGTTCGAGTTCGAGAAGCCCGCCTCGGGCGGCAAGCTCCGCGTGGCCTTCCCATTCAAATTCGAGCCGCAACCCAACCGGTAAGCCGCCTCAGCCGCCCGCCGGTCTGCCGCGCCGGAAGCCTACGGTGAGCAGCCAGGTCTCCGGAACCTCCAGCAACGCGCGCAGCTCCGGGTTCTGCGAGCTGAACCAATCCAACCCCTCCGCTCCAAAGTGGTGCTCCGCATTGCCGCTCACGTAGCGAAGCGCGTTCCGCACCTCGGTGGGAGTCCCCAGCAGATGCGAATGGTAGTGGTCCGCGAAGACCCGGCCAGCGCGGCCTTTGAGCGCGCGATTCATCGCCTTCGCCAGCCGGATGCAGAGCCCCTGCATTCCACGCGACAGCGCCCCGCTGTTCTCTGCCTCGACGATCAGATGCAGGTGATTGCCCATCACGGTGAATTCGACCAGCCGTAACCCGTGCATCCCCCGCGCGGCAGCAAAGCAGCGGCGGATCGCGGCGAACCTCCGCGACGATCGCAGACTGGGCACGTTGTCCATGACCCGCAGCGTGACATGCGCCGGCGTCGCCTTCTCGAAGCGCGGCCTCTTCTTGTGGCTGACCAGCGCGCGCTCACCCTTCCGCTTGCGCCCAGCGCCCCGTCGCCACCCGCCGTGGGCGCGAAACAAGAACGCCGTTTGCCTCGCTGACTTCATGACTGGGGATCAAGAATCACTAAACCCGTCAAGCCCATCGCTGCCGTGCTAGCGCTGATACGCGCCCTCGCGTCCCGACGGCCGGCCACCAAACGTCAATGCCGCGTCCAGCCACCACCTTTCCCCTCGGAAAGAAGGAAAGCTCGGGCGCACGCCCTTCTCCGCGCGCCACATCAGCGCCCGGCGAGCCAGCCCAAGACAGCCTCGAACCGCATCTTTTTCTTGGCGCTCCGGCCTTCGGCCTCCACTTGTGCA